>NVRR01000150.1 GCA_002732675.1 Sneathiella sp.
CAGGCGGTGACGTGGTCAATACAATCCAGAAAGGGATTATCGACCCGAGTTCGATGGAAAGCAGCGAAGTTTTCGTCTGGGTAATGATGGCGGCATTGTTTGCGGCCGCTTTATGGGTCAATGTCGCTACCTGGGTCGGCGCGCCCGTTTCAACAACTCATGCAGTCGTCGGCGGCGTCATGGGCGCCGGTATCGCTGCGGCGGGCTTTGACGTTGTCAATTGGACCACCATGAGCGCCATTGCTGCAAGCTGGGTGATCTCTCCCCTCATGGGCGGAGTGATTGCCGCCGCATTCCTCGCCTTCATCAAGTCCAACATCATTTATCAAGAAGACAAGGTGGCGGCTGCCAAGCGCTGGGTTCCGCTTCTGGTGGCGATTATGGCGGGTGTTTTCTCGGCGTATCTGATCATGAAGGGCCTCAAGAAAATCTGGAATCCCGATGCCGTAACGATCTCGCTAATGGCTCTGGCAATTTTTGCCCTTTCCTACGCCATTGTCAGGCCAATTATCGCCCGGGCGGCCGTCGGCATGGAGAACCGGAACCGGTCCATCCGGACCCTTTTCACCATACCGCTTATTTGCTCCGCCGCCTTGTTATCCTTTGCCCACGGAGCCAATGATGTTGCCAATGCCGTTGGTCCATTGGCCGCCATTGTCGGATCGTCCGCTTCGGGCGCCATTGACGCCAAGGTCGGCATTCCGCTTTGGGTGATGGTCATCGGTGCCATTGGTCTCAGCGCCGGATTGTTCCTATTCGGCCCCAAACTGATTCGCACAGTCGGTGAGCAAATCACCAGAATGAACCCGATGCGCGCCTATTGCGTCTCCTTGTCGGCGGGCATAACCGTGCTGATCGCCTCAGCGCTTGGTTTACCCGTCAGTTCCACACATATCGCTGTCGGCGCGGTTTTCGGCGTTGGTTTTTTCCGGGAATGGGATACGGAGCGGCGCTCTAAAGCCCTTCGCGCCAACTTGAGAACGGCCAAAATCCATCCCGAGAGCAACCTCCCAGAAAAGATCAACGAATCTAGCTTGAATCGCCGGAAAAAACTTGTCCGCCGCTCTCATTTCATGACAATTATTGCGGCCTGGATTGTCACTGTCCCCTGCGCGGCTTTGCTCGCCGCCGGCGTCTTTCTGTTGATTTCCTATTTTGCCGGTTAATGCCTTCCGGTTGACAAAGACACCCACTTTCCTCTTGATTGAGGCGATAGTATCCTTACCTGAATAAACATGAGTATACAAAAAATGGACCTTGAAAAGGCCGCCCGCAGCATGACAGGACTACAACAATTACAGGCAGTGATCGCTGGCAAGGTACCGCCGCCGACGATTGCGAAAACTCTGGATTTTACCTTAAAAGAAATTGCCCATGGCAAGGCTGTATTCGAAGGCACGCCCAGCGAGCAGCATCTCAATCCAGTGGGTACGGTTCATGGCGGCTACGCGGCGACCCTCCTGGACAGTGCCCTTGGATGCAGCGTCCATACGGTATTGGAACCGGGAGAAGGCTATACGACAGTGGATTTAAACGTCAAGTATATCCGCGCGCTGAAACCCGGAATGGGCAAGGTCCTGGCAATAGGAGAAATCGTTCATAAGGGACGAAAAATTGCGACCGCGGATGCCCGTCTGGTCGGAGAAGACGGCAAGCTTTATGCAACAGGAACAACCACCTGTATCATTCTTTGAATAACATATATTAATTTATATTGGGCCCGGAGAGACTCCAATAACCGTGCTATGAAAACCGAAAAATACGAAGAATAATATCAGGCCCAGGACCACCCGCCACCACAGGGTTTTAAGGCTCACCGTCGCCCGTCCTTGCGCCATTGCCAGGAACGGAATATTCGATGTGCGGGCAGCATATCGTGTCCATCCGTCCGCCAATTGTCGCTGTTTCTTTGCATCTATCAGAAAAGTTCCGGCAAACGCCAGAAACCCAAGGCCGCCAAAAAAGATAACGGACCCGGCGTCGCCGTTATTGATGATATGAACCAACGCCCAGAGCGTGATCGCCCACATCATCGGGTGCCGGGTGATCGAATTGATACCGGTATAGGCAATTTCCTTGTCCACGAGTTTCCCGGCACCAGAAGCGGTCGGGTTCGGGCCGGTAAAAATACCGACAAAAAACACGGACGCAATAACCATCAGAACGACGCCAATATACCGACCGGCATTCCCGGCATCCCATAGGCTTTCTCCCACCGGGGCAGCCTGATAGGCAAAAATCAGCCAGACGAAAACCACAAGTGACAAAAGGTTGAAGAAGGCCATATAGCCGCCTTCACCGATGCGACCGACGATTTTGGTCCGCAGAAAACTTGACGGAATGATATGAATGGCCAGAAATATCAGCATGGCCAATGCAAGCGACGCGAGGGAGCCTGTCATGAGTTTTCAATCGCCTTTTTAATTGCTACCACGGGCAAGTCTGTCATGGGCGCCCTGCCAAGAATAGGGAGTTGTCCCGAAAATTCACCGCTTTGCGACGCCGATCACATCCTGCCGTCAGTGCCGGTCGGGGTATTTGTCAACGGCCTTCACCCCCGCCTCCGTCAGTTTGCACACCAGCCAGTCCGCCTTGATTGGATTTTCAAACCAGTATGTCGCCCAGCCTTGGCGGATGCAGCTTCTGATGGTCGTGGCCTTTATCTGCTGACCATTTGGATCGAAAAGAGGCAGCTTTCCGCCCGGCTGGTAGCGCCCAAGCCGGAGATATTTGAGCTGCGGAGATGTCGGCCTTTTGGAAACCATGCATCCAGCTTAACCGAAAAAGCAGTGGGTTAAAAGATTTCCCCGGTATGCGCTGAGAACAGGCTTTTATTCCAAAGGCGATCGGTCTAAAACCGGTACAGGGTCCTGACCCGCGTAAAATGTAAGGAAGAAATCATGGCAAAAGACGCTAGCTATACAAAATATTTTCCTGTTTCTTGGGAAGAGTTGCATCGAAATGGTCGTGCATTGGCCTGGCGTCTCATGGAAAAAGCACCGTTTAAAGGGGTTGTTGCGGTGACGCGCGGCGGATTGGTTCCGGCGGCGATTGTCGCTAGAGAACTCGATATTCGAAATATCGAAACTGTCTGCATTGCCGCCTACCGCGATGACAAAAGCGTTGGCGAGGTTAATCTGGTGAAAGCGCTCGACCTTCCGGACGGCGGCGATGGATGGGTGATTATTGATGATCTGGTCGATAGCGGCATCACCGCAAAGCATGTCCGGAAAATGCTGCCCAATGCGCATTTCGCCACTATTTATGCAAAACCCAAAGGCCGTGATCAGGTTGACAGCTTTATCACCGAGGTCAGTCAGGATACCTGGATCCTGTTCCCCTGGGATCAGGCCCCCTCCTTCGTCAAACCGATTGTCGAGGAAACACGGCCGGACGGTTCGTAATGGCCAAGCTAAAATTTGCCGCCAATCTAAGCTTTCTGTATCAGGACCTCCCGTTTCTGGATCGCTTCGCGGCGGCGGCGAAAGATGGATTTCAGGGGGTTGAATATCTCTTCCCCTATGACTGGCACGAAAATGAGCTGATAAGCCGTCTCAAAGACAACGGCCTGAGCCAGGTCCTTTTCAACGTCTGGCCGGGCGACTGGCATGCGGGAGAACGCGGGCTCGCCAGCCTCAAGGGGCGGGAAAAAGCTTTTCGCGAGACATTGGATCAGGCGCTTGGCTATGCGGACGCCCTTGGCTGCAAACAGCTGCATATTATGGCCGGACTTCGGGATGACGGTACTTCCGCCGCGGCGCAACAGCAAACCTATACGGAAAATCTGGCCTATGCCGCCGAGCAATGTGAGAAACATGAAATCACTGGCCTGATCGAGCCAATAAACATCAAGGATATGCCCGGCTATTTTCTAAGCTCGGTCAGCATGGCCGAAGCGATCCTGACGGAAATCAATCATCCCAATCTGAAACTGCAATTTGATATGTACCATGTCCAGCGAACGAATGGGGATATCTGCCTTCAATATAAACGCGCCGCGCCGCTGATCGGACATATTCAGATTGCCAATCCACCGCACCGGTTCGAGCCGGACAATGGCGAGATAAATTATCCTTACATTTTCGACATGCTTGAAAAGCACGGCTATGACGGCTGGATCGGCTGTGAATATAAACCGTCGATGGCAACGTCCGAAACCCTGGGCTGGGCGCAAGCCTATCTGCAAAGATGAAGTTGGGGTCACGCCTTTCTGACACCATGGTTCACGATTGTTGAAACTTTAAGACATTAACGTTACACCTGAACAATAAGATAAATAAAAAAATGTATTCTGCATTTCAGTACTGGACCTTAGGCTTCTCAAATGGCCGTCGCTGGACATAATCGACGCGGGGAGAAAATACTCCACCCCATTATCACGGCGACAAACAGTATGCCTGTTAAACTTGTCGCCTGCGCCATTGCCATTGGGCTTCTCGCCGGATATGGCGCCGTTGGTTTTCGCATGGCCATCAGTGAAGTCCAGTTAATCCTCTATGGTTTCGGCGGCAATGATGTTGTCTCCAGAGCCACTGGCTTGCCATGGTGGCAGATTATGGCGGCACCTGTTATTGGCGGGCTTGTCGTCGGCGTGTTCCTTAAATATCTGATGCCCGGCCATCGCGCGCGCGGGGTTGCCGATGTCATGGAAGCCGTCATTGTCCGCAAAGGTAAGATGAAATTGTTCGCCGGTGTCGGCGCGATGTTTGTCAGCGCCGTGTCGCTGGGATCAGGGGCCTCCAGCGGGCGCGAAGGGCCGGTCGTGCATTTCAGCGCCATGATCGCCAGCCAGATCGGCCAGCGCCTGCGCCTGCCGTCGAAATATTACATGACCCTGATTGCCTGCGGTGTCGCGTCCGGCGTTGCCGCCTCTTTCAACGCGCCCATCGCCGGGATGTTTTTCGCCCTTGAGGTGGTGGTCGGATCTTTGGCGACCCAGGCCTTTGCCCCCATTGTCATCTCGTCGGTTATCGGAACCATCATCAGCCGTATCTATATCGGTGATTTTCCGGCTTTTATCATCCCCCACTATGACATTGTCTCGCTCTGGGAGTTTCCGGCCATCGCCTTGCTCGGCGCGGTCTCGGCCCTGGTCTCCCTGATCTTTATCTGGAGCATTACCTTTTCGGAAAAAACCATTGATCGCTTCCATATCCCTGATGTTCTGCGGCCCGCAGCAGGCGGCGTTGTCCTCGGCGCCATGGCGATCCTGTTTCCGCAAATCATCGGCGTCGGATATGAGGCCACCGATGCCGCATTGAAGGGGAATTATTCCCTCTATCTTCTGGTCGCCCTCATTGTTGCCAAAACCATGGCAGTGGGCGTTACCATCGGGTCAAAATTTGGCGGCGGCTTCTTCTCACCCTCGCTGTTTATTGGCGCCATGACCGGCGGGGCTTTCGGGTTGGTCGCCGCTCAGGTTTTCCCGGAAATGGCCGCAAGTCACGGGCTTTACGCCATTATCGGCATGTCCGCCGTTGCCGCCTCCGTCCTTGGTGCGCCGATTTCCACCATCCTGATCGTGTTCGAGCTCACCGGGGATTACAAAATCTCCATCGCCGTGATGATTGCGGTTTCCGTCGCGACCCTGATCACCAAGCATATCATCGGCCGCAGTATTTTCCAGACGCAGTTGCTTAACCGCAACGTCGATGTCAACGAAAGCCGCGCCCTTCGGCATCTTAGTTTCCGGCAGGTACGCGGCATTATGGACCGGGAGTTTATCGAAGTCGCGAAGGACACCACCATGGCCGAATTGCGCCGGATTGTCAGCAACACCAACCATGACAAATTCGTCGTTGTCGAGCCTGAAACCCATCATTTCATTGGCCGTATCGACTATTCCGATCTCAAGACACATCTGTTCGGGGATGAGCCTGAAAGTAGTCTCACCGCGTTCGATCTTGTCCATGCGGAAAACCCCGTTCTATTCCCTGATACCAGCCTGAAAGCCGCCATCAGCATTGTCGAAAAGGCCGGAGTGGAGCATATTCCGGTGATTAACCGGGCGGATGATGCCCGGCTCATCGGTATCCTTCATCACAACGATCTTCTGAATGCCTATAACGCCGCCTTGCTGTCGGCACAGGATGATACGCGAGACAAAGTTTTCCGTTAGAAATTACGATCCGCAGTAGCTCATATGTCGCTGTTGAGCTATATCATATCTGTATGAATGACAGTTTTGATATTGGCAGTTTTGACAACGCCCCTGCCCCCGCTCCGGCCCCTGATTTTTCCTATCTTGACGGTCTGAATGAGGGGCAAAAGGCCGCGGTAAAAGCCCTCGACGGGCCGGTGTTGGTCCTCGCAGGTGCGGGCACCGGCAAGACCCGCGTGCTCATCACCCGCCTCGCCCATATCCTGAATATGCGCGATGTTCGTCCGTGGGAAATTCTCGCTGTTACCTTCACCAACAAAGCAGCGGCGGAGATGCAGGAACGCACGGCCAACCTTGTCGGGCCGAAAGCGATCGAGATTAAACTGGGCACTTTTCATGGTGTCGGCGTTTGGCTGTTGCGCCGCCACGCGGAGCTTGTCGGCCTTGGCAGCAACTTCACCATTTTGGACACTGACGACCAGTTGCGCCTGCTCAAACATATCCTGATCGAGGAAAAGGTCGATGTAAAAAAATGGCCGCCACGCGGACTGGCTGCCATTATTGATCGCTGGAAGGATAAGGGATTACGGCCCGATCAGGTCAAGAATATCGACACCAACGGCTTCGCCGGTGGTCACGCAGCCGATCTTTACAAACGGTATCAGGAACGGCTCGCCGCGCAGAATACCTGCGATTTTGGTGATTTACTGTTGCATGTCCTGACATTGTTCCAGAAAAATCCGGATATTCTCAAACTCTACCAGGACCGGTTTAAATATATCCTGGTCGATGAATATCAGGATACCAATGTGGCGCAATATCTGCTGCTGCGGCTGTTGGCGCAGACCCATAAAAATATCTGCTGTGTCGGCGATGATGATCAGTCGATCTATGGCTGGCGCGGGGCCGAGGTCCGCAATATCCTGAAATTCGAGGAAGACTTTCCGGACGCCAAGGTGATCCGGCTGGAACGCAACTATCGCTCAACTTCCCATATTCTGGGCGCGGCATCGGGCCTGATCGAGCGCAATGAAGGACGGCTTGGCAAAACCCTGTTTACCGAAGGCAATGACGGCGAGAAGGTTATTCTGAACGCTGTCTGGGACGGCGGCAACGAAGCCCGCTGGATCGGCGAGGAAATTGAAAACCTGCACCGCAAAGGCACCAGCCCGAAGGAAATGGCCATTCTGGTTCGCGCCAGCTTCCAATTCCGTGAGCTTGAACAATGCTTTTTGAGTATGGGCATCAAATACCGGGTGATCGGTGGCCTCCGGTTTTTTGAACGACGGGAAATCCGCGATGTTCTCGCCTATTTACGGGTGATCAATCAGGCCGATGATGATCTGGCGTTCGAACGTATTTATAACCTGCCCAAGCGGGGCCTCGGCGCCA
>NVRR01000151.1 GCA_002732675.1 Sneathiella sp.
TGGCGATTATGGTTTCCCTGAAAGCCATGCCGCCAGTTTCGCCTTGCTTGTCTATGCGTCGGCCTGGTTGAAGCAGGCCTATCCCGCAGTCTTTGCAGCGGCACTTCTTAATTGCCAGCCCATGGGTTTTTATGCGCCCGCGCAAATCATTCGGGATGCCCGCGATCATCACGTGCAGGTTTTCGCCATCGACATTAATTACAGCCTTTGGGATAACACGTTGGAGGAGGCCCATACGGTTGCGGGCATACCGAAGAAGGCCCTGCGGCTTGGATTTCGGCAAATAAAAGGCTTCAAGGAAATTCACGCCGAAGCCTTGGTGTCACACCGGGGCAAGGGATATCTCAGCGTTCGCGATCTTTGGCGGCGGAGCGGGTTGGATGCGGCGGCACTGGAGCGGCTGGCCGAGGCAGATGCCTTTCGCTCCCTCGGCCTCAACCGCCGGGCAGCGCTGTGGGAGGCGCGAGCGCTCAGCAATTATGAACTGCCGCTCTTTGCCCATGCTGAGGATAAATTTCGCCCCGGCGCTAATCGCCCGACTTTCACGCCGTTTAAAGAACCGCAAGTCATCCTGCCGCCGCCCAAACTGGCCGAAGATGTGATGCTGGATTATGAGCGCACGCGCTTCTCGCTAAAGGCCCATCCGCTGGAGCTGTTCCGCAACGATCTGACCAAAGCCGAGATGATTACGGCCAAACGGCTTAACTATACGGCCAATGGTACAACTATTCGTCTGGCCGGGCTTGTCCTCAACCGCCAGCGTCCCGGCACCGCCAAGGGTGTCCTGTTTATGACGTTGGAAGATGAGACGGGCTGGGCCAATCTGGTGGTCTGGTCAAAAATATTCGAGAAATACCGCCGTATTATCCTCGGCAGCCGTCTTCTTGCAATCGAAGGCGAGGTGCAGAAGGAAGGTATCGTCATCCATGTGGTGGTCAAAAAAGCTTTCGATATGGGGCCCGACCTCTCCAGCCTTTTGGAGAACCCCGACGCCCCCCTTGTCCTGCCCGAAGGCCGCGATTTTCGTTGAGGCTACCTCTGGATCCAAAATGCCCGTATGCTGGCCGAATATCTGTGTAGGAGGGGGACATGAATTATTCTGGGTACTGGCAGTTTTGGGCGTTGCTGGCGGCAGTGTTTGCGGCGCTGACGGCTATTTTGGCGAAAGTCGGGGTGAGTGATATTAACGCGAATTTTGCGACATTCCTGCGCACCGTCGTGGTCGTCATGGCCCTAGCCTTGCTGTTGGTCTTTACCGGCGAATTTCAGGGCGGCGAAAAAGTAACATCGAAAGCCGCGATATTTCTGATCCTGTCTGGCCTCGCCACCGGGGCGTCGTGGCTCTGCTATTTTCAGGCATTGAAGATGGGTAATGCGTCGCAAGTGGCGCCGGTGGATAAATTAAGCGTCGTTTTCGTTGCCATTCTCGCCAGCCTGTTTTTGGGGGAACAGCTCTCGACAACCGGCTGGATCGGGGTTGGTCTGGTCTCAGCGGGGGCTCTTCTGGTGGCGGTCAGTTAATCGATGATCCCGCAAGAGACGGGATTCACGCGCCCTCTTTAAATATGTATAAGGGAGGGACGTTACAGGAGAGGGCGTAGGTGCGAATGAATTGGATGCTGAAACAGATACTTGTGGGGCGGGAGGGTCGCCAGACCATTGCGAAATATGCGACCGGAGCGGATCAGTATCTCGGGGTCGGATTGGTGCTGTCGGCAGCCGCGCTTGGCTTGGCGCTCACTGCCCCGGCGATAACAACAACTGGATACCTTGGGCTTATGGGGACCTATTCCCTGCTAGATATGATTATGCCGCTCATGAAAGGCGGGCAGGGGAATGCCGCGATCTTTATTGTGGTTGTCGCGCTTTTGCTGCCCATTATTTTTCTCTCAAGCGCGTTTGAGGTTTGGTATAAGCACGAATTGCAGGGCGATAAATTCGAACGCAAAGCGGCTCGTCTACGGCAATATGGCAAACTCTGGTTTCTGGAATTCGCGGCGCTTTTGTTTGGTCTCTATACAGTTCTCACCGCTGACGCAGATATTGTCCTACACCTACCTGTTTACTATCTGATGATCTCACTCGGAATGCAAAAACTTGTCTTCACCCGCCTCAGTCTGATGATTGCCTCTGTCAAATATGTTGAGGATGAGGAAGGCTAGGCCATAAAGGCAACATTAAGGTTTTAGGATTACCCTTCTTTTCTGCTTCCATATTATCGGCATATTTGTAAACTATTAAGTGAAGTAGCGTCGCGTATTGGGTTGAGGAGATTACCAGTGTTAAAGTTTATGTTCGCCAAAACGGGGCGATATACGACTTTCGAAGTCGAGCATTACCAGTTTCGCCGCATACTGCGGTCCTTCCTGATTAATTTTAAATATCGCGGACTATTGCCGACTATGCTGGGAACTGTCGCAGGCGCTACCAGAAAGTCTAAGCTTCCGATATTACAGGATTATTTGTTTCACAGGCAAAGTGGCCTTAAGGATTGGCTGGATATAGGGGGGCTTATTGATCAGAAAGACCTGGATGTTCCCGAAGAAAATAGGGGGTCAGGATTAAGATATGAGGCAACCTCGGAGTACGAACTTCGGTATGTCCTGGAAAGCCTGAAAATACCGTATCCATCCTATAATTTTATCGATTATGGATCCGGTAAAGGCATCGCACAGGCCATCGCCGCTGAATATCCTTTCAACGCCGTAACCGGTATAGAGTATAGTCGCAAACTTCACTTGATCGCCGAGCGGAATATTGAAGAAGTCAAAAGGAGGGGCAAAGCCGTCTGCAGAGATGTGACCTCCCAATGTGGTGATGCGATGGCACATGAGCTCCCCAATATGCCGCATGTCATTTATCTCTTTAATTCGTTTGGTGCAGATATTTTGAAAGTAGTTCTAGACCGAATTACGACGGATTTGGCGGGAATTAAGCAGCCCATTTATCTACTCTACAACAATCCGATGCAGCAGGAGACTGTTGAGGAACATGGGTTTTTCCATCTTATCGCCAAACCTATGGGCGGTAAATGGCGGGTTTATTCCTCGTAATTTTGCTCTCCGCCACCAGGTTGGCGCGTTCATACAGCCTTGATTATTTTCCCCTAAGCATTGAAAAGACTTGAACGAAAATACACCTATAAAGAGTATTTAGTCCTTTTATTCAATCAAGGAAGCGGGATATGGTGGGGATAGATGTTCAGAGAAACATGAAGAGCACGCTGGAGAGTATTCTCCAAGCCTGGGCTGCCTGGGTAAATGAAGAAGCCGATGGCACGGAAAAAACTCATTATAAAAGCGCCTCGGAACTGGCAACCCTGGAGGGGACTGTGGTTGCGGGGTCAAAGGCGATCCGGGCCTATTTTATTGATCTCAGAGGTCGATGCGGCGGCCCCGCGAAACTGACGGCAACCCTTTCAAAATATACAAAGACAGTCGGGCTGGAAGACGGGAAAGTACCGGGGGAGGCGTTTATCTGGGCGGATTTTTCAGCCCAAGGCGATAAGCAGTCCGTAACGGGCTCGCTTCTGCACAAATTTACCATCGATAGCGCCGCCTCATGGGACTTAAGGATGACAGTCATCCTCGCGGAAACAGCCATTTCAACGGGAACAGATGCAGCGCCGACGCCGCCACCCGCCACAGCGGAAAACAAGACAAATCCGTCACCTGAGACGACAGCGACAACAGCCACAACGCCGCCGCCGCCCACGACCGCCTCGACCAGCAGCACAGAGGATAAGACAGCGCCGACCTCGACCGAGAGTGTTGGAACGGATACGCCAAAGACGGAGAGCCCGACGACGCCAGAACAGCCACAGAATTAGACGGAAAAGGTTATCGGTTAAGCTCTTTCATGGCCGCTTCCAGACCGCCCATAGTGAGCGGGAACATGCGGTCCGTCATCAGCTGCTTCACCATTTGTACAGACGGTGTGTAGTCCCAGTATTTCTCCGGTACCGGATTGAGCCAGACGGCCTTGTGATAGATACCGAGTATCCGCTCCATCCAGGCCTGGCCCGCTTCCTCGTTCCAATGCTCGACACTGCCGCCCGCGTAGGCGATTTCATAGGGGCTCATGGTCGCATCACCGACAATAATCAGCTTATAGTCGGCGGGGTAGGTATGCAGCACATCCCATGTCGGCATGAACGACGTATGGCGGCGGTTATTCTCCTTCCACAGTTTTTCGTAAACGCAATTGTGGAAATAATAGAACTCCAGATGTTTGAACTCACTGCGGGCCGCTGAGAACAATTCCTCACAGGACTTGATATGATCATCCATGGAGCCGCCGATATCAAACAGGATCAGCACTTTCACCGTATTATGTCGCTCGGGCCGCATTTTTAGATCGAGAAAACCAGCATTGCGTGCCGTCGAACGAATGGTCTCGTCGAGATCAAGTTCCTCCGCCGCACCCTCGCGGGCGAATTGCCGAAGCCGCTTCATCGCCATCTTGATGTTGCGGGTGCCAAGCTCGACGCTGTCATCGAGGTTTTTATATTCGCGCTTGTCCCAGACTTTCACTGCCTTGCGGTGGCGGCTTTCTTTCTGACCAATACGAACACCTTCGGGATTATAACCATAAGCCCCGAACGGCGACTTGCCTGCGGTCCCGATCCATTTATTGCCGCCCTGATGACGCTTTTCCTGCTCTTTCAGGCGTTCCTGCAGGGTTTCCATCAGCTTTTCCCAGCCGCCCATGGCCTCGACTTGCGCCTTTTCCTCGTCGCTTAGCGAAAGTTCAGCAAGTTTTTTGAGCCATTCTTCGGGAATATCAACCGCCTCGTCACCGGACAAAAATTCGATGCCATTGAAGCAATGCCCGAAGACCCGATCGAATTTGTCGAGGTTTTTTTCGTCCTTCACCAGGGTCGTCCGCGCCAGATAATAAAAATCATTTACGGAATATTCGGCGCAGCCTGCTTTCAATGCTTCAATCAGAGTCAGATATTCGCGTAAACTGACCGGAACCTGGGCATCTTTCAGGGTAAAAAAGAATTTGGTAAACATATGGGCGTCGCCTTAACGCTGCTCGCGGCGGGAGAGGAAAGCCAGGCGTTCAAACAGATGCACATCCTGCTCGTTCTTAAGCAGCGCCCCGTGGAGCGGCGGGATCAGCTTCGATGGATCTTTGGAGCGCAGGACCTCCTCAGGCAATTCTTCGGACATTAGCAGTTTCAGCCAGTCCAGAAGTTCGCTGGTCGAAGGCTTCTTTTTAAGGCCGGGAGTTTCACGGACATCAAAAAACACCTTCAGTGCATCGCGTACCAGTTCTCGCTTGGCATCGGGATGATGGACGTCAATGATCCTCTCCATGGTTTCCGTATCGGGAAAGCTGATATAATGGAAGAAACAACGGCGCAGAAACGCGTCCGGCAGTTCCTTTTCGTTGTTGGACGTGATAATCACCAATGGCCGATGCGTTGCCTTAATGGTTTCCTGGGTTTCGTAGACAAAGAACTCCATGCGATCCAGCTCTTGCAGCAAATCGTTCGGAAACTCGATATCCGCCTTATCAATCTCGTCAATCAGAAGGACCGGGCTCTCATCGGCCGTGAACGCCTCCCACATCTTGCCGGGACGGATATAGTTGGAGATATCATGGACTTTCTCCGCGCCGAGCTGCGAATCGCGCAGACGGGAAACGGCATCATATTCATACAGACCCTGTTGTGCCTTGGTCGTGGATTTGATGTTCCATTCGATAAACCGTTTGCCAAGGGCGTTTGCGACTTCCTGGGCCAGGACTGTCTTGCCGGTCCCGGGCTCTCCCTTGATCAGCAACGGCCGCTCCAATGTTATGGCGGCATTAACGGCGATCATCAGATCTTCCGTTGCAACATATGTATCGGTACCTTTAAATTTCATGCTTACTCTCAATTGTTTTTGTTCTTGGATTGGCCAAAGGGACCGTATCCCCTAGAAAATAGGATGTGGTGCGATAATGATCAAGTAAATTGACAAAAAGTCATTTAGAGACACATTAAATCGAGCGGTGGTGATCGGTCGAGATGCCCTAGTCTAGCAATTTGGGAAAGTCTATGCCCTTGGTTTCCACATCGCCAACGCCAACATGCAGCATATCTTTAAGCAGGCCATTGCGGATGGAATAGATGATCCCGTGCACGGAGAATTTCTGTCCAGCATCCCAGGCATCCTGGACGATCGTCGTCGCGCAGACATTGCGGACCTGTTCGATGACGTTTAACTCACAGAGTAAATCCGTCCGTTCTTCATCGGAGGAGAGCGCTTCCAGTGTCACTTTATGCAGACGAATGGTCGACCGGATATGGCGAAGCCAGTTGTCAATCATACCATGTTTCTCGTTGCTCATGGCCGCGGCGACACCGCCACACCCGTAATGGCCGCAGACGATGACATGTTTTACCTTCAAGACCTCGATGGCATATTGCAATACGGACAGGCAGTTCAAGTCTGACGGCACAACGATATTGGCGACATTGCGGTGAACGAAAACATCGCCTGGCGGTAAGTCAACAATCTGGTTAGCGGGTACGCGACTATCGGAACAGCCAATCCACAGATATTCCGGGTTCTGCTGATGGGCCATGGCCTCAAAGAAATCAGGGCAATTTTTTTTTGTCCGCGCCGCCCATTCCCTGTTTTTCCGAAATATCTCTTGAAAACTGTCCATGAAAAGTCCTTCGCTTTGGTCAAAGTGGTCAACCAGATTTTCATCATGCAAACAAACTGCTGGTGAGTTTTATGCGTAAAAGCCCATATGTTAAAGCGCTTATTGGGCATGGGGTCGCTTTTGTGACCATTAACCAGGGAGCTTGCCGCCATATAAATTGACAATATGTCATTTTAGGCAGACTTTAGGACTCAAAAGACGTCGTCATTAAGCGAGCCCCATGCCTTCTGAAAACCCCACTTATTCCCGTAAACTGCAGGCATTTTATATATTTGCCGTCTGCGCCGCCTTGTTTGGACTGGGGCAGTTTCAACGGATGTCCGGTGCTGTCATCATGCCCCCGATTGCCGAAGATCTTGGTATCGCGGTCGCGAGTTTGGGCATAACGGCGGCGGCATTGTTTTTTGCGTCGGCCCTTGTGCAGATACCTATCAGCATGATGCTTGACCGGTTTGGCTCGCGCAAAGTCATCTGCACGACGGCGATATTTGCGGTGATAGGATCGTTATTGCTCGCCAGTGCGGAGAGCTTTAACGATATTCTTATCGCCCGTATTCTCATTGGACTTGGCTATTCGGCGACGATGATGTCGAGTTATGTTCTCTTTGCCAAATGGTTCCCACCGGAGAAGTTTGCGACCATGGCCTCCTGGCTCATGGCCTCCTCCAGTATTGGCGCCATCATGGCGTCAGCGCCACTGGCCTATTCTATCGAGCTTTTCGGCTGGCGGACTCCCTTTGTGGTGGTCGCGATCATCACCCTGTTGATGATCTTGATTGGCTTTGTGGTC
>NVRR01000152.1 GCA_002732675.1 Sneathiella sp.
GCTAGAAACAAACGTTTCGCTGGCCCCAACCCCAAACGTGAGACGGCGCGCGCCATGCCGATAGGGGGATAATGAATACCAATGCGGGCGGGCGGGATAAAGCTGCTCATGCCGGTAACGCCAATGCGAAAATCACAGGCCAGTGCCAGATCCGTACCACCACCATAAACCCCGCCATTCAGGGCACAGATAGTCGGAAACGGCAGCGCCTCGACCACATCCGTTAAGCTTTCCAACGGGTTCTCTTCGAAATTATAGCGGCCCAGTTCACCAAGGTCTGCCCCCGCACAGAAGCTTTTGCCTTTTCCTGTGAAAATACCAACACGCAACATACTGCCTTCTGAATACTCAAGCAAAGCCAGCCGGAGTTCGTTCATGGTTGCCGGATTAAGCGTATTATGCTGCGCTGGCCGATCCAAAACCACTCTTAGAGTGGTGTTTTTAACCTCGATATGAAAAGATGCGGCCATAATTTGTGATCCTGACTTTATTTATTCTTGCCTGTTTGACAGCAGCATAAAGTGGGGATAGCAATTGCGCCATGCAAAATGAGTGTATGACAGGTCAGGATTCCCCTTGTTATGAGTATGCGCCGCCTCCGGATGGGGTTGAAGACATTATTCGGTATACAAAAACAGGGATTTTTTATCCCCTATCGCTATGCCGACAGCCTACCCGCGGCCGAAGCACGTAAACCCTACGCGGCTATTGATGTATTTATGAGACGCCATGAGCCCGGTTTTTCAGACGTTTTGCAAAAGCTCGGCATGTTCAAGGAGGAATTCGCCAGCTTTGGCCAAACACCACCACCTGATCCAAGATGGTCACAGGACTGGTTCCCGCGGCTGGACGGCGCTGTTGCCTATGCCATGGTGCGCGAGTTGAAGCCAAAGCGCATCGTCGAGGTTGGATCCGGGCATTCCACGCGATTTATGGCCCGTGCCATCAAGGATGGTGCGCTGGCGACAGAGTTCACCGCCATAGACCCGGCACCGCGCGCTCGTATTGAAAGCCTGCCGGTCCGGTTTATCCGAAAAACACTCCATCAGGCGCCGAGCGCGCCTTTCGCGGCACTGGAGAAGGGTGATATCCTGTTTATCGACAGCAGCCACATTGCCATGCCGGGAACTGATGTGGATCAGTTGCTTCTCGACGTCCTGCCCAGCCTGCCAGACGGCGTTATTGTTCATATTCATGATATTTTTCTACCCGACGACTATCCCGTTTGCTGGGACTGGCGGGGGTATAACGAACAACAGGCCGTCGCGCCAATGTTTCTGGGCGGCGGATATGAGTTGCTTTTTTCAAGTGCGTATGTGGCAAGTCGTATGAAGGATGAGCTGGACCGGTCGGTTATTGGCGGAATTCAGTTACCCGAAGGGGCATTTGAAACCAGCCTGTGGCTGCGTAAACAAAAGATCACGGACATATGATTGCTTGTGTTTTTAAATAACTAAAAAAGGGCGCATATTTCGAGGATGTGGAAACAAATACAAAAAACCGTCCTGGGCGAGGCAATAGAAGGACAATTACCAAGGCGTGTGCAGGACGCCATTGCCCGCCAGCAAATGCAGTCTGAAATCCTCATCGCCTGGGTGCAGGTGTTTATCGTTGTCACTTTTTCAAGCCTTTATGGGCTGTCGCCGAAAGCCTTTGCAGCGGACGCAATGTTTGCCCCTGTGCCCTACGCCTTGATGGCCTATGGAGTATTTACCCTTTGCCGGCTGGCGCTTGCTTATGCAGGGCGCGTTCCCGCCTGGTTTGTCGCCCTCTCAATCATCGCGGATATGGCATTGTTGATGTTCCTGATCTGGAGTTTCCATGTTCAGTATGAGCAGCCTGCGTCCTTTTATCTGAAATCTCCCACCCTCCTTTACGTTTTCATATTTATCGCGCTCCGTGCCCTCCGGTTCGAGGCGGGCTATGTTTTGCTCGCCGGTTTTACGGCTGCTGCGGGCTGGCTGATCCTGCTAGGCTACGCGGTTTTCTGGGATAACGGCATGTCCCTTATCACCCGGAACTACGTCGAATATACCATGTCCCACAAGATCCTACTGGGGGCCGAGTTCGACAAGGTCATCAGCATTATCGTCGTCACCCTGATTATGGCGTTGGTCATTGTGCGGGCGCGGCGGCTCCTGATCAATTCGGTGGCGCAGGCGACGGCCGCCGAAGACCTCTCCCGGTTTTTCTCCCCCGAAATTGCGGCTCAGATTACCCATTCGGAAGGCTGGATTGAGCCCGGCACCGGGGAATCCCGGACCGCCGCCATCCTGCATTGCGATTTGCAGGGCTTCACCAAGCTCTCCATGGAGCGCCCGGCGAATGAAGTTATCTCGCTGCTGGCGGAGTACCAATCGCGCATGGTGCCCATTATTCAGAAACATGGCGGCACCATCGACAAGTTTTTAGGCGATGGCATTCTGGCAACCTTCGGCGCAGCTGTTGCCACGGATCGTTATGCATTCGATTGCCTGACAACTATGGAGGATCTCGTGGACGAGGCCGCGAAATGGTCGTCAGATCGTGAAGCCATGGGGGAAAAGGGCATGACCATACGGTTCACGTCCGCCGTTGGCCCAATTGTCTTTGGCGCAGTTGGAGACGACAGTCGGCTTGAATATACTGTCATAGGAGAGCCGGTCAATCTCGCCGCTAAGCTCGACAAACATGCCAAGGACGAGAAAGCTAATGCCGTCACCACGCAGGGCGCTGTCGAGGCCGCGACGGCACAAGGCTACCGCCCCAGATTCTCCTTGGAAACACGCACAGGCCGGACCGTTGATGGGGTCAGCGGTACTGTCGATCTGGTGATATTGACGCCTTGACCCTATTTATACGGATCTGCCGCATCGCGCAGGCCGTCCCCTAAGAAATTAAACGCCAGCACAACGAGGATCACCGGCACGACCGGATAAATCAGCCAGGGCGTTGTCGCCACGGCGTTGATGTTGGTCGTCTCGTTGAGCAAGACCCCCCAGGATGTTATGGGCGGCCGTAATCCCAGTCCCAGAAATGACAAGGCGGTTTCGCCCAAAATCATGCTGGGCACGGCGAGGCTGGCGCTGGCAATCAAGTGGCTCGCAAAAGACGGGAGCAGATGCCGTCCGATGACGCGTTGCGGCTTGGCCCCCATGAGCTGCGCTGCCGTACAAAAGTCCTCTTCACGTAACGACAGGAATTTCGATCGCACCGCCCGCGCAAGGCCTGGCCAATCGAGCAACCCTAAGATAACCGTCAGCCCAAAGAACACCAATATGGGCGACCAGGTCACAGGTAGCGCCGCTGATAGGGCAAGCCAGAGCGGCAGCTGCGGCAGCGATTTTAAGAGCTCAATGACCCGCTGGATGACGTTGTCTATCCAGCCTCCATAATAACCCGATATGCCGCCCAGAATAATCCCGAGGGTAAAGCTAATAGTGATACCGATGAGGCCAATTGTCAGCGAAATACGGGTGCCGTAAATGATCCGCGACAGTATATCCCGGCCCAGCCGGTCTGTACCCAGCCAGAAGAATGTCGCCCGCTTTGCATCCGCCGCGCAAACCAGATGCGACGACGCCTTTATCATGCCCCAGAATTTATACTCATCCCCCTTACAGAAGAACCTGAGGGGGTAGACCCGCTTAGTATTGATCTCATACTCGCGCTTCAGCGTTTCCCGATTGAGCGTTTGCTTGTAGCCATAGACGAATGGCCCCACAAACTTGCCGTCATCGAACAAATGTATGGACTGCGGCGGCGCAAAAATAAACTTGGTATTGCGCGAATGCAGGCCATAGGGAGCCAGAAATTCCGACATCAGAATGGAGGCATAAAACAGCAACAGAACAATGCCACTAATGACGGCGATCCGATGGCGGCGGAATTTCCACCACATCATCTGCCATTGCGACGCCATATAGAAGCGTTCTTGCTCCGGTGATAAGGCCTCTACAGTCAGCGGATCAAAGGGTTCTTTGGAGTACCAATGCTCTAGGGGCTTGTCTCTGTTCTGGCCTTTTGTGTCGGTCATTTCGTCGCCCCCCCGGATAGCCGGATACGTGGATCCAGAACTGCCAACAGAACATCAGAGATAAACATGCCGATAACCGTCAAGAGGGCCAAGAACATTAACAAAGAACCCGCCATATACTGATCCTGATTTCGAAGAGCCTCCAGCAAAAGTGGTCCGACCGTTGGCAGGCTCAACACCATGCTGACGATGACCGAGCCCGAGATCACATCGGGCAGCAGATTTCCAATATCGGCGATAAACGGGTTGAGCGACATGCGGATCGGGTATTTTATCAGCGCCCGAATACGCGGCACACCTTTGGCGCGTGCCGTCGTCACATATTGTTTTTGCAACTCATCGAGGAGATTTGCCCGCAGTCGCCGGATCATTGACGCCGTGCCGCTGGTACCAATGACGACAACCGGTATGATCATATGATCCATAATAGAAAGCGCCTTGTCAAAGCTCCAAGGTTGATCAATGAATTTATCATCCATCAATCCACCAATGGAAATACCGAAATAGACATTAGCGTAATAGAGCATCACCATGGCGAGCAGGAAATTCGGTGTCGCCAGCCCCAGATACCCGACCAGTGTAAACCCGTAATCACCTATGGAATATTGTCGCGTGGCGGAATAGACGCCTATGGGAAAAGCGACAATATAGATAAAGAGAATAGTCGAGAAATTGACCAGAAAGGAGAGTAGCAATCGATCGCCAATCACTTCCTTCACCGGTAAATCATAGGCAAATGACTGTCCCCAATCCCCTTGCAGCATGCCTGAAAATCCGTGCGGGCCAGGCCAGAGACCTATCCAGATGGCATATTGCTCGACCATCGGTTTATCGAGGGAATATTCCTCCCGGTAAAAGGCAATTTTAGCGATGGCAGAAGCGGACTCGCCTTGTGATTTAAGCTCTTCCATCTGATTGGAAAGGTAGTCCCCAGGCGGTAGTTGAATGATAATAAACGTCACAATACTGATCACCAACAAGGTTGGTATCATGACCAGTACTCTGTGAACAAAATAAGTAAACATTCAACCCTGTCCTGCGGGCGCCGATTTATCGGCTTACCCCAACTACGTGACGCATTGTTCGCTTAAAATAACCGCCTCGTCAATATGGCGATTCCAATTTGCAGAAAATCCGGAAAATTCGTTTTAAGAAAATTATCGCCGCGCACTCAAAAACTATCTTACTTCTCAAACCAGAATAAATCTGGATTATAAACACCGAATTGGGCGCCCGGGTTCCAATTGAATATGGCTTCTTCGGGCACGTTCCTCAGATGGTTCTTGACAACAATCGGCTGCAATATGCCGCCAACGACGCCAATGGTAAACTGCTGATCCGCATGAATATCCAGCATTTCTTTCCAGATTTCTTCCTTCTCCGCATCTTCCGTTGCGGCTAACCAGTTCGCGTACAGCTCTTGCAACCGAAGGGCCTCCGGGATGTCTACAGGTTCCCCCGATTTGCCCTTAGTTTCGAAATACTGCCCCCATTTAGGCCATTGGTAACTTATCTGGCTGGTCGGCGCCCGTGTTGCCGGGCTTGCCACAGCGTCGGGAATACCGTTCTCAAAACCCGACCAGACTGACATCACAGTCTCGCCAGAGAAGATCCGGTTTCGGAATACCGCCCGCTGTGACGGCTTCGTGAATACGGCTACCCCGATTTCATGCCAGGACTCATTAATCAGCTCAAGAATGTCTGATTGTTCCGTGTCCTCTCCCGCGGTCTCAATTACGATGACCAGCGGCTCACCGTTCGGAAGCAGCCGGATGTCGTCATCATCACGTGCTGTCAGGCCAACTTCATCCAATAGCTGGTTAGCCCGATCCGTATCATACTCCGCCCATTTCGTCCGAAGTTCCTCCGTATAGAAATCACTTTGCTCTTGCACAGAGTTATTCCCCTCGATCGCCAGACCAAAGAATAAGGTATCATTAATCTCTTCACGGTCGATTGCCAAAGACAATGCGCGGCGGAAACGTACATCGCGCATCAAATTCCGCCACATCTTGTTTTCACTATTGAGGTTCGGATAAAGCGCGAAATGCGAGCCCCGAACCGTCGGCCATAGTAGGGTTTTATAATCAGAGCGGTCTTCATGCGCTTTGAGGAACGTCGCGTCCTGAAGCTTCAGACCGCGGGCCTGAAGATCAACGTCGCCCGACGCCGCTTTCGCCGAGATAAGCTTGCTTTCCGAGACCGTAAAAATCAGCTCGTCGATATAGGGAAGCTGACGGCCATCGGGGTCGACCCGGTGAAAATAGGGATTTCGTTTACCGACAAACCGCGTCGCTGGCGAGGATGTGGTATTTCGCCATGGTTGCAATGTCGGCAAGTCGGGATTGTCAAATCTATAGAGGTTATCTTTGCGGTTATGTTCTGATGCCCAGGCCTTGAACTTGATCTTTTGAATCTTGTTCAACTTCGACATATCGACAAATTTCTCGTGAAATTTCTGCAAATAGTGCGCCGGTCGATAGATCAACAAGGGAGAGGCGGCGGCCAGTTGCGGTAAAAAATCAGGGTTTGGGGCGGACCAAGAATAAATCACCGTAAGCGCATCGGGAAATTCAACCTTGGGCATCTCACCTTTAACCAGAAGCGTAGCAGGCGGCCCGGCCGGGGACAGCTTCATATGGCCCGCAACATCTTCCCACCAATACCGGAAATCTTCCGACGTGAACGGATGCCCATCAGACCATTTATGGCCGTCGCGTAATTTCAGGGTAAAAATGCGACCTTCCTGAACGTCGACGGATTCAAGGATATCGGGTTCAATTTCCAGTTCCGGCGAATATCCGACCAGCCGGGCATACCCATAGACAAACATCAGCTTCACATCGGCCGGGTTACCGATCAAGGTCTTGAGCTGCCCGCCATATTGGCCTATTTCCTGTTCAGGCCCCAGCGGCACCACCCTTGGAGTTTTGGGCAAGCGTTCCGCCACGGGCGGTAATATTCCCTTGGCGACATCCGCTTCAAAATAAGGGACCTCAGTGGCGTTCGATATTGTTGTTATCAGGCATACCAGTATGCCGACAACTATCGCTGCTCTGTTCTGCCAAAACCCGGACATCAAAGTTGTAGCTCCTTCATATTTGCATCTTTACTGACCCGCACATAATGCCCGCCGCCAATATCCATCATAACCGGGCTGCTGGCCATATCCGCCGTGAAAGGCTGTGGCCATTGCTCCGGATCGGAGGCTTTTTCTTCCACCAGACGCGAAAAATCAAGCCGGTGATTTGGATCCGGTTCCGGCACCGCCGCCAATAATCGTTTGGTATAAGGATGGACAGGATTTTTAAACAAAGCTTCTTTTGGTGCCGTCTCCACAAGTCGGCCCTTGCACATCACGGCGATGCGATCGGCGATATAATCCACAACAGCAAGGTTGTGGGAGATAAACGGATAGGTCAGCCCCAA
>NVRR01000153.1 GCA_002732675.1 Sneathiella sp.
GGATGTCTGAATTTGCTCAGGGTTGGGGAGCTTGACCTCTCTTAAAAGGTCTAACGTCCGTGATTTTCTCTCCGCCGACGACATATCGCTGTGCTGCTTGAAGACCTCCTCAATCTGGTCACCAACCGAATAACATGGGTTGAGCGCCGACATAGGCTCCTGGAAAATCATCGCCATTTGAGCACCGCGAAGTTTGCGTTTTTCACTTTCCGGCAACGACAAAAGATCCCTGCCGGCAAATATTATCCGACCCTCGCTTGGCATCAGGATCTTTGGCAATAGTCCCATCATCGAAAAGGACGTTACAGACTTACCGGAGCCGGATTCCCCAACGACGCAAAGGATTTCATTCGGCTTTATTTCAAAATTCAAATTCTCGACGGCAAATTTTCTATCGGCGTTGATGGGTAACGGAATGGAAAGATTTTCAATTTTTAGAATTGGTTCAATATCAACCATCTGCTCTCCCCTTTCGGCATTGTAATCCAATGGCTAGCACGGCCCTCAAATTGTTGATCAATTTCTTCCCTCCGGCGATGTCACATCTCGTAAACCATCGCCCAAAAGATTAATCGCCAGCACGGTGGCAAATATTGCTGTCCCCGGAATGGTGATCATCCAGGGCATGAAAAACATGAACTGGCGGGCTTCCGAAACCATCAGCCCCCAGGAGGGTAACGGCGGCTGCACCCCAAGCCCCAAAAAGCTGAGGGAAGCTTCCAACAGAATGGCATGTGCCATCTCGATAGAGGCCACAACCAGCAAATGGTTCGATATATTGGGCAGAATATCGCGAAAGAGTATGCGCGGAACGGATGCGCCCAGCACCTCCGCAGCCGCGACATACTCGATCGATCTCACCTGCAGGGTGGCACTGCGCAAAACGACCGCAAACCGGTCCCAAAGCAATAACCCAAGCACCATAATCATGATGAAAAGTGAATTTCCGAATATCGAGACGACGGCCAGCGCCACAAGAACGACAGGCATGGACAGACGGTTGAGGATAACAAAACTAATGACCATATCCACGCGGCCGCCAAAATAACCGGCGGCAATCCCCATCACCGTCCCAATGACGCCGGAAATGATCATTGCAGAAAAGCCGATGACGAGGGATATCTGCGCGCCGTAAATGAGCCGGCTGAGATAATCCCGACCAAGGGCGTCTGTTCCCAGAATATGCGCCCAACTTCCGCTCGCACTCCATACCGGCTGGATCAGCCGGTTCGCGAGATCCTGGGCGTAGGGATCGTATGGTGCCAGCAGGGGCGCGAATATCGCGGCGAGAATGGCGAAGACCAGCATTCCCAGTCCAACCTTAAACCCGAGATGCCTCTGCATTCTTCTGTAAAGCTGTTGACGCGGTGACAATCTTGCGGGGGCGATCTCCAAGGAAACTTCACCACCTGATGGCGTATTTGTATTCGTTACCTCTGACATTTGAACCTACCCCTCAAGAAATGCGTATGCGTGGATCGAGCCAACCATTGAGAATATCAGCAACCAATGTGAGCAAGATGTACAAGACAGCCAATGTCAGGACGATCCCTTGAATCATCGGAAAATCAGCACGCTCAATACTCACCAATGCCAAATGACCAACGCCGTTAATTGAGAAGATCGTTTCAACGATAACAGAGCCACCCAGCATAAACCCAAGCTGCACTGCCAACAGGGAGACAACCGGAATAATGGCGTTTCGCAATCCATGCTTGAACAAAATGGTGCGCATATTCAGGCCCTTGGCCTTGGCTGTCCGAATATAGTCCGCTTCCAGGACTTCGATCATTCCGGCGCGCGTTAGCCGCATAATCGCCGGAATAACGTAATAGCCCAACACGATTACGGGTAAAACGAAATGCTGCCAGGTTTCGGTGCCGGATACAGGCAATACGCGCCACATAACGCCAAAAACAAGGATCATTAACAAGGCAAACCAGAAGGATGGCGTTGCTTGACCCAGGACAGCAATCCCCAGACAAACTCTATCTGTAATACTGTTAGGTTTGAGAGCGGCGAGAACCCCCAAAGGGATCGCAACCAGAATGGCAAATCCCAACGAAAGAAACCCTAACATTAAGGTGATGGGCATCCTATTAAACAAAATTTCGGCAACCGGTCTCTTAAAAAAGAGGGATTCTCCCAAATTTCCCGTTGCAATATCCCCAGCCCATTCAAGATACTGAATGACGAGCGGTCGATCAAATCCATATTCTTCGCGAATGGCTTCGATATCAGCATTCGTCGCCCCTTCACCCGCAACAGAAATTGCAATATCACCCGACGCCCGAACAAGAGCGAAACTGATAATTGAAACTGTTACCATAACGAGCAAGGCCAGCCCCAGCCGCTTTAGCGCATATCTAAACATATACCCCTCCTAGAAAAAAGATGGGGGAGGTTCTTCTTACCTCCCCCATTAACACCAGGTATAGGCAGGGACCTATTTCCAGGAAGAAGTAAAGAACCGTGGAATTTCGTCTGGCGTCGGTTGGAAGTTCAAGTCACTATTGAATGCATAGAGATATGAATAGGTGAACAGCGGTAACCAGTATGCCTTTTCCGAAATCTTCATCAGTGCTTCCGAATACAGTTTTTTACGCAGATCCGGATCTACGGACGTATCTGCTTGTTCAAGCAGTGCGGCTACTTCTGTATCGCCGGCCATATCATCCGGGCCGCCCCGGAAGAAATTACTGGTGATCGCCGAGACATCATTGATTGAGTATGAACCCCATGTCGAAAAGTTTAGAGCAACCTTTCCGGAACGAACCTTTTCACGCGCGGCGGCGTATTTGTTATAGCTCAAGTCCGCCTTGATACCGACGACACGCAAATCACCAATTATCGCTTCTGCCAATCCGCGATCGCGATAGGCATCCAATACAATGGTGAAGCCGTCTGGGTAACCGGCCTCAGCCAGCAATTCTTTGGCCTTCGCCGGATCATACGCATATTTTTGAACGTCATCTGTGCAGCCAAACTGCTTCGGATAACAAGCGGCATGAACAATACGTGAGCCGGCGGGCATAAGACTATCCGCAATTCCATTCCGATTGATGGCATGAGCAACTGCCTGACGAACCCTTATGTCCTTTAAGGGGTGATCCCCGGAGCGACCCATGGCATCCATCGTAATATAACCAATGCGCATCGTTTCCCCGCCAACAACATCCAGTTCCGGCTCATTTCCTAGAAAAGCACCTTGATCCTTAGATACTTTCCACATCCAGTCGACACCGCCGGTCAGCAATTCCGCTGCGGCAGTATTGGCATCCGGAATTGTCCGCATTTCCAGCTTACCAATTTTTGGCTGACCCTTTGGACTGTCTTTATAATAGTTTTCGTTACGCTCAAATTTGATAGATTTGCCCTGCTCAACGGACGTTACCTTATAGGGGCCCGTCCCCACCGGCTGCTCATTCATCCCGTCCGGACCAACTTTTGCGTAATATTCATTCGGGTAAATGGGAAGAGGACCCGCCAAAAAGTCAAGCGCCGCTGGAAATGGCTGTTTTAGATTGATACGAACCTTAAATTCGTCCAGCTTCTCGACATTTTTTATCCAGGTGCCATTCCGCTTGCTGACAACTTTATTCTCCGGATTAGAGATGAAATTCAACGTGTAAACCACGTCATCAGCCGTAAAGGCCTCGCCGTTATGGAAAGTTACGCCTTCTCTCAAGTCAAACTCAAGAGTGACGTCATCCACCCATTTATACGACGTCGCGAGGGCCGGTTTATAGCTGAAATCGGACGGGTCCCGATACAGCAAATTATCCCAGACATGACGGGCGACGACGATACCAACCCTGGCACTATTGTAATACGCGTCAATATTTTCAAGATCTGCCTTTGTCGCGAAAACCAAAGTGTCATCTGCCTTATTGGCCAGCGACATTGTGCCAGACCCCAAGACAATCGTCGCCGCAATCGCAGCCGAAAGATAAAGTGTTTTCATTTCACGCTCCTGTTAGAAAGTCAAATAAAGTATTGTATTGCAATACTTAGTCTTGTAATTATATACTAAGTATGTTTTTATCATTAAAGCTTGTCAACTAGAAAAACCTGGCCCGCATACCAACGCTGTTCAACGAGGAAGATATGTCGGAAATCAAAAACGGCCTTTTAGGAACAAGAACCAAGAATGACGCGTCTGGAGATAACGGGCGGGATGAACGCTTGTTCATTAAATCCTTGGAGAAAGGTTTTAAGGTTCTGGAAGCCTTCACAGCCGGCCAGCCAGAGCTCGGGCTTGCTGAAATTATAAAACTGACTGGATTTAGTAAAAGTGCGGCGCAGCGCTTTACCCATACTCTCCACCAGCTCGGATACCTAAAAAAAGACCCGCGCAGCAAGCGTTACTCTGTTTCTCACACGATCCTCGGCCCGGCTTTTACCTTTCTTCGCTCCAATCGATTAGTCGAGGCGGCGACGCCTTACGTCGCAGAATTAAGAAGGGAGTTTGGCGGCCGTGTTGGCTTCGTGTATCACGAGGATACAGAGCTGATGTATCTGATTGCCCTGCAAAGCAACCGGACAGTATATGCGACAGCTCATCCTGGTTACCGCATTCCGGTCTACTGCACGTCTTCTGGCCGGAGCATTTTGGCGTTTCTTCCTGAGGATCAAGCCAGAGGTATACTCAACCGATCAAACTTGGTGAAGAGGACGGAGATGACGATCATTGACCCTGAAAAGATTATGGAAGAAGTTCGTATTGCCCGCGCGCAGGGCTTCGCGATTATAAAAAATGAGCTAAATCCCGGAGAGATCAATATTTCCGCACCTGTTTTTGACAGCACTGGAAAGCCGATTGGCGCCATTGCGGCGGTAAGCCGCATTGAAGACTGGAACAGCAAACGCATTTTATCGGAGTTGGCGCCGTCTCTCATTGACGCAACCCGCGCACTCTCGCAACATACTCATTTGATCGGCTCCCCTGAAGTATTCTAGATGTTGAGTTAGTCTGTTTCTGATGAGGGAGACAGGCAATGAAATGCCAATTTCGCCATTGCAATATACTATTTCGCTCATCTCGGCAGAAACACCTCAGTCCCTAACAGATTCGAGACCTTCAATACCTATCGCAGTTGACCTTTGTTGATTTCTAGCACTACCCATATACTACCAAAATTATCGACCGCGCACCTGGGTAACGCATTAGTCACCTTAACGTCAGAACAATTATCTGTATTCATTGAGAAAATTGGAGCGGGCGATGAGATTCGAACTCACGACCCTAACCTTGGCAAGGTTATGCTCTACCCCTGAGCTACGCCCGCTCGAGCGTGCAACGATCGTTGCGAGCCGGGATAATAGTTAAAACCTTCCTGAATGCAAGCGCGTTTTCAAAAAAAAGCGGCATTTCCTATTTCTTTATTTCCCCCTGATCCTCCTGCCGCTATTTTCAACAGCCACCACTTTTTGATAAGAGAAAAACATGACTGCCACACCAGACGACCTATTTGAAAAATTTGATGAATTGGGAATCGCCTACAAAACCTATCGTCATGATCCGGTTTTCACGGTTGAAGAGGCCCAAACCCTCGCCGGAGATATGCCAGGCGGTCATTGCAAGAACCTGTTCCTGAAAGACAAGACCGGCGATTTGTATTTGCTGGTCTGCCTGCAGGAAACCAAGGTCAATTTAAAGGCCTTTCGAAAATCGGTCGGCGCCAAGAACCTGAGCTTTGGCAAGCCGGAACTCCTTTTGGAAATATTGGGGGTGACGCCGGGATCCGTGACACCATTCTCCCTGATCAATGATACGGATCTGAAAGTCCGCGTGGTTCTGGAGCAACGGATGATGGAGATGAACATGCTGAACTACCATCCCCTGATTAACAGCATGACGACGCTTCTGTCATCGAAAGACCTGGGACGGTTTATTGCCGCCTGCGGACATACACCGACCATCGTTGATTTGTCGGCAACAGAGGACAGCTGTTCGCCTTCCCCTTGACACCCCCGATTACTCACTTAAATCCCCATACAGGGACCCTTAACAAATCAGACATTAGATGCTATGCCCTTGGGCATCATATGATACTTGGCCCGATCATCCCGTTGGGTTTGAAAAATATTAGAGACTTGGTATATTTAACCCATGGAAACACTTATTGACGACAGCGCCGCAACGACCAATAGCTGGGTTAAGGACGGCACGGCCGAAAATTTCACTTCGGATGTCATCGACGCCAGTCAGGACAAGCTTGTTCTTGTCGATCTTTGGGCTCCGTGGTGTGGTCCCTGCAAGCAGCTGGGTCCGCTGATTGAAAAAGTAGTCAATGAGGCCAAGGGCGCGGTTGAGCTTGTCAAAATAGATATAGACCAGCATCCTCAAATTGCTCAAAGCCTGCAGGTGAAGTCTATTCCCGCAGTTTTTGCCTTCAAGGATGGTCGCCCCGTAGACGGATTTATGGGCGCTGTGCCTGAAAGTCAAATTAAGGCATTTGTGGAAAAACATGCAGGGCCCATCGGCCCGTCTCCGGTTGAGCAAGCCTATGAAGCCGGAACGCAGGCGTTGGAAGAAGGCAGCACAGAAGTTGCCCTTGCCGCTTTCGCCAAAATCCTGGATATCGAGCCGGACCATCAAGATGCAAAAGCGCAGCTGGCTCGCGTTTATATAATTCTCGGCGAAGTGGATGCCGCCAAGGAGCTGGTCGGAAGCATTCCAACTGAAGGGAAGATATCTCCGGCTGTCTCGGCGGCCATTGCCGCCATTTCCCTTGCAGAGAATGCCGCCAATGCGGGTGAGCTTGGCCCATTGCAGAAAAAAGTAGAGGCGGAACCCGACAATCTTGACGCTCGTCTGGAGCTGGCGCAGGCACTGGTTGGCGGCGGTGATCATGAACAGGGCGGCCTTGAGCTTCTGGAAATTATTCGTCGGGATCGTGACTGGAATGACGCCGCCGGGCGGCTGGAGCTTCTCAAACTGCTGGAAGTGATGGGACCCACCAACCCGCTCACAAATAACTTCCGGCGGCAACTCTCCTCGATCTTGTTCTCATGACGGAAACGGGCGCCATGGCCGGACTGGAGGAACTTCCTTCCATCTTGCCGGTTTTCCCGCTGACTGGTGCCCTGTTGCTGACCACAGGCCAGCTTCCCCTGAATATTTTTGAACCACGCTATCTGGCCATGGTCCGTGATGCCATGGAAGCCCACCGGCTTATCGGGATGGTCCAACCCAAAGATCCGGAAACCAACCATCCGGCACCGGAAATATACACCGTGGGCTGCGCCGGGAAAATTTGCGAGTATGGTGAGCTTCCCAATGGCATGCTTCGTATTACATTGGAAGGTGTCTGTCGCTTTCGTATCGCCCAGGAAATGGATGTCGCCACCCAGTACCGACAGGTCAAAGCCTATTACAGTCCGTTTTTAAGGGATCTATCGCCC
>NVRR01000154.1 GCA_002732675.1 Sneathiella sp.
GACCCCTTTGGCGCTGAATCTGATGTTGCTGCCCTCGCCAAAGTCTTCTATCCCCGGCGTGAAGGAGGCAAAGCCGCAAATTCGCGCGTGAGCTAAGGCTTCCTTGTCCCTTTGCCAGATCTGCTGATACATCTCATCGCTCCCGAACAGATGCGTTATCGCATTCGCTTTTAACGTCCGGACAAGCAACTCTATATCGAATTGGGTATTGAGGTAGACCGGCGCACCACTCGCAATGGCAGCAAGCGTTGGGCTCAATCCAAATACACCGCAAAAAGGCATAACCGCGAGAAACCGTGCGTCCTCTTTATCAAACCCCAGCGCCATTGCACAATTATTGGCATGGAGACCAACTGCGCGCTGTATATGTACAACGAGCTTCGGTGCGTTGGTGGTGCCCGAGGTTGTAAACAGAAGGATCGGGCTATCCGGCGTTCCGGCAGAGTTCGGCGTCGGCAATGCCGCATCCATCGCGAAGGTATCAATCTCGATATTGTTTAGGGGGGGAAGCGGTTCACCGTCCTTGTCTATGCGAGCAAGCATTTCCAGTTCTGGCAGTTCCGAAAAATCCAGCTTCGATATCAGCTCATGGAAATCCGTATAGCTGTTCCGCCCCTCAAATATCAGCATCTTCGCGCCACTGGATTTGAGGATATGCTGTAGTTCGGCCGTGCGATAGCGGGTATTCACTGCCCCGACAATGGCGCCAATCCGGGCACAGGCAAACAGCAATGCCATCCATTCAATTTTATTTGGGAGCCAGATGGCCACCCTGTCACCCGCACCAATCCCACGCGACGCGAGCCAGGCGGCGCTTGCGGACACCATTTCCTCAAACGCGGAAGGTGTAATAGCCGTTCCATCCTCAGTGACGAATATCGGCCGGATATCCCCTGCCTTTTCCGACGCAATCCGATCACTGAGAGCGCTATCGAAAGTAAGGTCTGTGAAGGCCATTAGTAAAGTTCCATAAGTCGTTCGTTATCCTGCAGCTCATCGGGCAATCCCTCCCAGATCATGGCGCCTGATTTCATGACAACCACACGATCAGAGATTTTAAGCGCTTCGCGTACATTCTGCTCCACCAGAAGGATTGAAAGCTTTTCCCGCTGCTGCAGGGCGCGGATCGGCGCAAGCAGGTCCTGGAAAAGTTTGGGGGCCAATCCGATGGATGGCTCATCCATGAGCAGAATACGCGGCCGGTTAAGGAGCGCTCGACCGATCGAAACCATTTGCTGCTGTCCGCCGGACAAGGTGCCGGCTGACCGGTTCATGAATTCCCGGATCGCCGGCAGAATTTCAAGCACCCATTCAACGCGATTTGACTGTTCTTTCTTGGGCACACCCGCCGCATGCATGCCAAGGGAAAAAATATCCCGCACAGTCAGGCTGGGGAACACCCCACGTCCTTCAGGCACCAAAGCCACACCACGATCGGCGATTTCACGGGCAGTTTCTTTCGTCGTCACCTGACCATCAATCGTGATGCTGCCCGACTCTGAACCAAGCAGCCCAAACATGCATTTCAGCAGTGTCGACTTCCCCGCCCCATTGTGACCGATCAGGCACAGCACCTCATCCTCGCGGAGTTCAACCGTGATGTCATTGATGGCGGGATGTCCGCCATACCCGGCGGTAATATTTTGCGTAGCCAGAACGACAGATTTGCTCATGTGCGCTCTCCAAAGTAAATCGCTCTCAGTTCGGGGTCATCTAGGATGCTTTGCGGCTCTCCATCCGCCAGCAATTTTCCTCGGTCAAGAAAAGCAATCCGGTCAGAAATACCAATAACGATATCAAGGTTATGCTCGATAATGCAAACGGTTACGCCCTGCTTCACTTCATCGCGCAGGATCTCCAAAAATTTCTCGTAGGAGTTTGGATCAAGGCCTGAAGCCGGTTCATCCAACAGCCAAAGCCGTGCGTCAGTTGCCATGACACGCGCCATGGACAGAAATTTCCGTTCCGCATAGGCCAGGTCTTTCGCTCGGACCTTACGTTTGGAGAAAAGGCCAGCGCGGTTCAAGGCATGCTCCACTTTTTCACGGCGGGCCGTTCGCTGGCTCTTGGTCAGGGGAATGGGCACAGAATTGTTCTCGACCGATGTCAGGATATTGTCTTCAACAGACATTTCATTGAACAGCCGCAAATCCTGAAATGTTCTTAAGATACCTGCGCGGGACGCTTGAAAAGGCTTAATCTTGTTGATCGGATTCCCGAGCCATTTGATCGATCCGCTATCCTTCGATAACTCACCGGTGATCAGGTTAAAAAGCGTCGTCTTACCGGCACCATTGGGCCCAACGAGGGTGGTAATGATACCCGCGCGCAGATCCATGGAAACGTTATCAACGGCCTTTACACCCCCAAACGCCTTGTCAACATTGCGAATTTCCATAAGGACATCCTGTGTGTCCGCACTTGATGCAACCATTACTCTTTTCCTGTTTCAGATTGCTTTTTGCGTCCCACGATTCCGCCCGGCCGGTAAATCATTAACAGCGCCATTCCGAGGCCATAGATAATCTGCTGGATTGATCCGATCTCTGTTTGCGGAAGGAAATCCATATAGCTGATAAGACTTGGCAGCAAGAGCAACAACGCGGCCCCTACAATTGGTCCGGACTGCGTCCCGGTCCCGCCAATAATCACCATGGCCATGATCAGGACAGACGTATCAAGCTTAAAGCTTTCCACATTGATGAAGCTGAGATAGCTCGCATACAGCACACCGGCCACGGCAGTAAGTGCGGATGAAATTACGACCGAAATGGTTTTAATGAGCGGTACATTCTTGCCAAATGCCGCCGCCGCACTTTCGCTGTCCCGTATGGCCCGAAGGCTACGTCCAAAACTGGAATGGACAAGGCGGTTTATGATGAAAAGGATAATGATCAGCGCGCCCACCGTAACGAAGATAAACTGGCTAGGCTTGAACACCTCAAAGCCGGCAACATCCAGGGGGGGTATGCCGATCAATCCACCGATGCCACCGGTAACGCTTTTCCATTCGGAGAAAATGGTGACGGCAAGGACCTGCAAACCCAGCGACGCCGCCACGAAATACTCGCCGCGCACTCGCAAGGCCGGCAAAGCAAGGATCAAGGAAAGAAAAGCGCCCGCCGCCATAGCCACAGGCAGGGTGACAAAGATTGATGCATTGTAATGCATCGCCATAAAGGTACCCGCATAGGCCCCGACGCCGAAGAAGACGGCGTGCGCAAGAGAGTAAATACCCGCATACCCCATGATGAAATTTAGGGTAACGCCAAGGATCGAATAGATTGAGATAAGAATGCCGAGGTTCAGCAGATAGGCTTCCACAATACGTCCCTTCTCAATGAGCCGCAGAGCGGCCTAAAAGGCCGGACGGACGAACGATAATGAAAAGGAACAGGATTGCGAAGGTCACCGCCTCGGTCCATTGCGAATCCACGTAAAGCAGAGCAAGACTTTCCGCGAGGCCAAGAGCAAGACCCGCCATGAGCGTCCCGGCAACACTCCCGATACCGCCAACAATCGTCGCAGCCAGGGAAATCAGCATGACATGATGTCCCATCGCGGGGTTCAAGCCCGAAGTAGCGCCTGAAATAATTGCCGCTGGCACGACCAGAATTGACCCGATCGTAAAAGCACAGGCGGATATAAAGCGCGGATTCATGCCAAATACCCGAACAAGTTCCGGGTTGTCCGACAAGGCCCGTAGCGCCTTTCCCATCTGGCTGTATTTGAGAAAGTACCAGAGAAGGCTGAAAGAAATGGCCGCACACAGCATGGATATCCATGCCAATGGTGAGACGTAGAGCCCTTCCATTATCTCTACAGAGAACGAAAGCGGTGTCTGAACAGTGACGAAACCACGGCCAAAAACCATCCCGATGACATTCTGGACAACAATCCCAATACCAAAAGACGCCACAAATATGGTGAAGAAGGAGCCTTCATCACGCTGGATCGGAACATACACGAACCTGTTCAGAAGCAGCCCAAAGATTATGGCCCCCGCCGTCGCGGCAATAGCGCCCAAGATCATGCCATACCCGGATACATTCACGAAATAGAAGAGGTACGCGGCAATAATGAAGGTTGCCCCATGCGCAAAGTGAAATATCCGGGTAGAACCGAAAATCAGCGAGAACCCGACGGCCGTAAGTGCGTAGAGAGCACCGGTCTGGAGACCGGTGATCGTCAGCTGTAACGCAAGCATTTGCTACCTATTTCTGCTTATTTACCAAAATCGATGGTATCGACTACTTCAGCCTTGCCATTCTTGACGATTTTCACCTGAATGGGGGACAGCAGCGTGCCGTTACTCTCAAAGGAAACAGTCCCGCCAACGAGGTCAAAGCTACCCATTTCCTGTCGTTTTGCCAGCAGGTTGGCACCGGTCACTTCTTTACCCTCAGCTTCCAGAGCCTGGGCCAGGATCGCGTACAACAAAGTCGCGTTGTAATAGTTGACATTATAGGCAGTCGGGGCGCGATCATATTTCGCCGTATAATCCGTGACGAAACGCTTGGTGACTGGATCTTCGGAATTGTAGTTCACGCTCTGCCCGGTGGCGATAATGCCTTCAGTTTCCGGCAAGGCAAGCGCGTCGGGTACCAGATATCCGGAATAGCTAACCAGCTGCTGATCCACGCCGTTGTCACGCAGCTGCTTGACGATCTGGATTTGCTGCGCCCCATAGCTGGCGATGTAAACCGCATCCGGCTTGGCCGCACGAACCTTCGCTGCGATACCGGAAAACTGCTGGGCTGTTGTGGGAACGGACATTGTCTCTACCAGTTCACCGCCCGTATCTTTCAAGGTGGCTTCCAGCTCTTCAAGGATGGCGTTACCGAATGGATCATCGATATAGATAAGGACGACTCTCTTGATGCCTTTTTCTTTAACAAGATATGGCATTACTGCACGAACTTCGAGATTAACGAGAGGAATTACATTCCAGAAATATTCCCCCAGCGCCGCCAGGTCGGGACCAACGCCCCCGCCATTAACGGCAACAACTTTATTTCGTGTCCCCAGTGTGGAAATCGCTTTTGATACACCGGTAAAAGCGGAAAGCACATAAGGCACACCCGTGACATTCACGAGCTTTGTCATCCCGACAACAGCTGGCTGCGGGAGGCCCTGGCTATCTTCGTAGGCAATAGACATAGGACCGCTCAGCATTTTGTCCGCGTTGATATGGTCAACGGCAAGATCAGAGCCGGACATGAAGATGTCGCCATATGTCGCGTTAGGTCCGCTTAACGGAAAGAGAGCGCCGATTGTATGATCTTCTGCAGACGCATAACCCGGTATAAGTATGCCGAGACAAGATATGACAGAAAATATGGCAAATAGATTTTTCATCTTTTTCATGGAGGAAACCTGTTTTGTTTATTATTGATTTTTGTTCCGCGCAGAATGATTTCTTTTACCAAGTATGTCAACTTGAGAGTTGCTTTGGACGCTTTTCCAATTAGCTGAGAGATAAAAATTAGCCTAAGGTTCTGAGGAGTTATTCCGGTATTTCCACGTTGATTTTGGTGGCATTCTCAGAGGAAAATAGGCGTTGTCATTCAAGGAAAACGCCATTTTCTGTGGTGTGCCATTGATAGCGAAGGGGACGTCCTGGATTTCCTTATACAATCCAAACGAAGCACAAAAGCGGCCCTGAAAGTAATGCGGAAACTATTTAGGAAGGAAGGCTTCACGCCAACAAAAATCGTCACGGATAAACCAAAATCCTATCACAAAGCGCTCCGAACATTAGGCTTAACTGCCGGGCATATTGACGACAAATGATCGAACAATCGGGCTGAAAACGCACCTCTTCCCGTCCGGCGAAGAGAGCTGAAAATGAAAAGTTTTAGCCACCAGGATCAGCTCAAAAATTTCTTAAACTTCACTCAGCCACTTACAATACCTTCTACGGTCATCGCCACCTCCTCAATCGAAATCACTTCAGGCCGCGCCGAAATGAAACTTTTGATCTTTGGACAATTGCCAGCGCCGCTGCCTGAGAATTGGCAACTGAGGAATATTTGCGTCTATTGGAAATTAATGTGACAACGCCGTACAGCTCGCCATTGGACTATTCCAATTCTGTTATTACCAGCAATCCAGTAGTCGTTGTTTCGACAACTTGACCAGCTAGCACCAAGCTCGTTGTCGTTGGTTCTTCAATGAGCAAAGGCCCATCAAGTTGGCAGCCCGCAAAAAGTAACGCACGATCATAAACGGGGCACGATACCCAGCCATGATCCGAGCCAAAGAATACATCGCGTACACCTTTCATCGCATCACCTGGCAGCTGATCCATTTGTGGGATCTCACTCATGCCAATGATATCACTCTTATGCTCAGCTTGAAGATGTAGATTGGTGATTTCGATAGGGCTTTCCGGTAATCTAAAAGTATAGGCAGTTTCGTGTGTTGCATGAAAGGTTTGTATAAAGCTCTGTACCGTATCATTGTGCTGAAATACGACAGAAACGGAATGCTCCTGACCTTGATAGCGGGCCTCAACGGCGAATTGGAGGTTCAATGCCTCTACGTCACTCACATTGAAATGATCTTCCGCTTGAACAACCAAATTTTGAAATTCCGATCGGATCTTTTCTAATCCCTCGTTGTCCACTTCACCGAACAAAGTCCGCCGCAGATCAGTGCGCGGTAAGGCCGAAAGCATCCCCCACGCAGAAAACACTCCGGGATAAACCGGAATCACCGTCGATTTTACGCTTAGCTCTCGTCCTAATTTTGTAGCCAGCATCGGTCCCGCACCGCCACTCACTACCAATGATAGATCCCTAGGGTCATGACCACGTTGTACGGTGACAAGCTTTAAGGCATTGATCATATTTGCTTCGGCGATACGAATAACCGCGCTTGAGGCCTCTTCAATCGAGCAATTTAAGGCATCAGAAATTGGCTGGAATGCAGTACGCGCGGCGGCCACGTCAAGCGACATTTGCCCGTTGGCAAAATTCTCCGGATCAAGAATTCCAGTGACTAGCATGGCATCTGTTATAGTTGGCGATATACCACCGCGCCCATAACAAACCGGACCAGGTGTCGAGCCAGCACTTTCCGGGCCAACGTGTAGATGTCCCGCTTGATCGATCGAGGCAATAGATCCGCCGCCGGCGCCAATATCAACGACCGGCACCTGGACTGTATAGCCCGGCGAAAAGCGGCTCCATTCAAGTTTGTATTCGGGGACTATTTGCGGGCGCCCCTCTAGGATTAATGAGCACTTCGCCGTTGTGCCCCCGACATCTAAGAACAAAACATCAGGCGCACCAATTGCTTGGCCAACTCTAACGGCACCAGCAATGCCGCCAGAAGGTCCTGATTCGACAAGCGTCAAAGGCTGCAACCTAACGTCCGAAAATGACGCCACC
>NVRR01000155.1 GCA_002732675.1 Sneathiella sp.
ATTACCGTCTCGTTCAGGCGCGATTAGATTGGTAAGTCCGGATCATAACCATGTTGTTCGAGCCATATCCAGCCCGGCCCGTTCCAGCGAAATTGGCCAAAATCAATCCTTCCCTTGGGATTAAAAATAACACCTTCTTCGGTTAGTATGCGTCGCTGGCGTGAATGACTATCGCCGGAAGATCGAAGACTGACTTCACCCCGGGCATTGACAACCCTGTGCCAGCAGAGCGGTCGATTGGCGGGCAGGGAGGCAAGTGCATAGCCAACAACCCGCGCCCCGCAGCCGGCAATCCTGGCGATCTGTCCATAGGTGGCAACTTGGCCCGGTGGGATTTCCGCAACGATGTTATAAATCCGCTGATGCAGGGAAAGCCGGGACACCGTTTTGTTTTCGTCGGTCATGTCCTATGCTGACAAGAAAATACATTCCTGACCAGCCTCAAATGAAAGTCGGCGACATGCAAATTATTCAGTTCAATGACGTTGATCCCAAACTTAACTGGACAATGATGGCCGACGCACTGGAGGCAGGCCATAAACTTGCGAAGGCTGACTTTGGCGATCTTTTGCTGACAAAGGCGGATCAGGGGTTCCTTAATCGCGGAGCCTGGATCACGGAGCTGGGGTTAATCTTGAAATCGGCAACGATATTCCCCGAAAATAGTAAACAAACCCCGCCACTTCCGTCCGTCCATAGCGGCGTATTGCTCTTTGATGGCGATAACGGGACGTTGAAGGCGATGCTGGACGGCCAGTTGGTGACTAAATGGAAGACTGCGGGCGATTCGGTACTTGGGGCCCGCCTGCTGGCCAATCCCGAACCGGATCGGCTTCTGATCGTCGGCGCCGGGACTGTCGCCCGATCGCTGGTCGAGGCCTATCGCGAAATCTTCCCGTCTTTGCAAAAAATCGAGATTTGGAACCGCACGGCGGCAAAGGCTGAGCTACTTGCCGAGGAATTGATGAGCAAGGGTTTCCCGGTGACTTCAGTTGGGGATTTAGAGGGGAGCGCCAAGGTCGCGGACATTATTTCCGTCGCGACGATGTCGAATACCCCAATCCTGAAAGGCGCCTGGATCCAATCCGGCACCCATGTCGATCTGATCGGTGCGTATCGTCCGGATATGCGCGAGGCCGATGACGATCTGATGAGAAAGGCGGAGTTATTTGTCGATAGCCGGGAGACGACGATCGAAGAAATTGGTGAGCTGATCATTCCCATTGCCAATGGCGCGATCACAGCTGGCGATGTTCGGGGCGATCTATATGATCTGTGTAACGGCGCTGCGGGGCGCAGCTCACCGGGTGCCATCACGGTGTATAAAAATGGCGGCGACGCCCATCTTGACCTCATGACAGGCGCCGTTATTTATGACGTGGCGAACCGTTAGGCTCCTGACCCTAGGTTGCCGTCCCAAAGCCGCCACCGGTTGGCGTCTGGATGACGAAAATATCGCCGGTGGCCATCTCGGTTTGATCGCGCCCTTTAAGGATTTCAATGGAGCCGTCGGTGCGGATAACCCATTGCTTGCCAACCTCCCCATTGTCGCCGCCATTTAGCCCAAAGGGCGGAACGGTTCGGTGGCTGGCGAGGATCGCGGCGGTCATGGGTTCATTAAAGCGGAATTTTCGGAGGGTCCCGTCGCCGCCTTTATGGGCACCCTTGCCGCCGGAGCCTCTGCGTATTTCAAAACTTTCCAAGGTTACGGGAAACCGCCATTCCAGCACTTCAGGGTCGGTGAGGCGGGTATTGGTCATATGAGTATGAACCGCGCTCGTACCATCAAATGTCGGGCCTGCGCCGGATCCACCACAAATGGTTTCGTAGTATTGATAGGTATCATTGCCGAAGGTGAAGTTGTTCATAGTCCCTTGCGCGGCCGCCATGACGCCGAGGGCACCGAACAGGCAATCGGTCAGGCATTGCGATGTTTCCACATTGCCCGCGACGACAGCAGCCGGGTAAGTAGGGGAGAGCATGGAGTTTTCCGGGACAATGATGTCCAATGGTTTCAGGCAACCGGCATTAAGCGGAATATCACTATCCACCAGACAGCGGAAAACATAGAGAACAGCCGCCGTCGTGACGGCGCGCGGTGCGTTATAGTTGGTGGGGTGCTGGCCACTGGTTCCAGTGAAGTCGACGGTCGCCGTACGCGCGGCTTTATCGATGGAGATTTTGACGGTGATTTTATACCCGTCGTCCAGTGGATAAGTGAAAGAGCCGTCTTTCAGGACATCCAACACGCGCCGCACAGATTCTTCAGCATTATCCTGCACATGTCCCATATAGGCATGGACCACATCCAGGCCGAAATGAACGACCATCTTGCGAAGTTCCTGAATGCCTTTTTCGCAGGCCGCAATTTGTGCCTTCAGATCGGCTATATTCTGCGCGGGGTTGCGGCTGGGATATTTGCCAGAGCTTAAAACCTCGATTATTTCGGCTTCCAGCAGTCTTCCGCCATCAACCAGCAGGATATTATCGAGGATAACGCCCTCCTCTTCCACCGTCTGGCTGTGAGGGGGCATGGAGCCCGGCGTCAGGCCGCCGATATCGGCGTGATGGCCACGGCTTGCGACATAAAAAAGAACATTTCCGCCTGCCAGGTCGAACACCGGCGTTATCACCGTCACGTCGGGCAAGTGGGTGCCGCCGTTATAAGGCGCGTTCAGAACGAAAACGTCACCGGCTTTCATCGCCGATCGATGCTTGCGGATTACTGATTTGATGCTTTCGGACATGGAGCCCAGATGCACCGGCATATGCGGCGCATTGGCGATAAGGTCGCCATGTAAATCAAAGACGGCACAGGAGAAATCCAGCCGCTCCTTTATATTGACGGAGTAAGCAGTTTTCTCAAGCACAGTCCCCATCTGCTCGGCGACATTCATGAAGAGATTGTTGAAGATCTCCAACATCACCGGATCGACATCAGTACCGATGGCTTTGATCCGCGAAATCTCCTGAACCCGCTGCAAAATCAGATGGCCGCGGTTGGTCATTTCCGCTTGCCAGCCGGGCTCAATGACCGTGGTACCCGTGGTTTCGACGATCACCGCCGGGCCGTCGACTTTGGCGCCCACGGACAATGTGTCACGATCAAAAAAGGCACAGTCTCGCCATTCACCGCCGCCGAAAACTGAGCTTTGGGCGACAGGGACCAATTCAGCTACCTCGCCGGTATCGGGGAGCAGCGGATCATCAACCTTGTCGCCCGCACCGATCACTTCAACGGCAACGGCTTCGACAATCATCGATTTTTCTGGTGTGTTAAACCCGAACCGCTGACGATGCGCTGCCTCAAACGCAGTGACGATACCGCCAAGATCACCAAAATCGACAATCATCGCCGTGTCAGACCCTTCATATTTGATATGAAGCTTGCGAATAACGGAAATCCGCACTTCCTCGACACCCTGCGCCCGCATCTCTTCAAGGCCGCTCGTGGCGAGTAGGTCGAGGGTATTGGCGATGTCGTGCAGCTGATCCGCGGCCAGAGTTACTTCAAGGGCGCTTTCCTTCATGATCCTGAGATCAGCAAGGCCCATGCCGTAGGCCGACAGCACACCCGCATAAGGATGCAGCATAATTTTGCGAATGCCGAGGCTGTCGGCAACGAGACAGGCATGCTGCCCGCCCGCGCCGCCGAAGGATGTCAGGACATAATTGGTGACGTCATAGCCGCGCTGTACGGAGATTTTCTTGATGGCGTTGGCCATATTTTGAACGGCAATAAACAGGAAGCCTTCGGCGACTTCTTCCGGGCTACGGGTATCACCGGTTTCTTCCTGTATACGCTGGCTCAGCGCCTTGAATTTCGCGTCGACAATATCGGCGTCCAGCGCTTCATCGGCGTTGGGTCCAAAGACCTTGGGAAAGAATTGTGGCGATAATTTACCGAGCATGACATTGCAGTCTGTGACGGTCAGCGGCCCGCCCTTTCGATAACAGGCGGGGCCGGGATTGGCACCGGCACTGTCTGGCCCAACCCGATAACGGGCGCCGTCAAATCCGAGAATGGAGCCGCCTCCTGCGGCCACCGTATTGATCAGCATCATTGGCGCGCGCATACGTACACCGGCTACCTCGGTCTCAAACGCCCGTTCAAATTCGCCGCCATAATGCGACACATCTGTCGATGTTCCGCCCATATCAAAGCCGATGATTTTATCAAACCCGGCCATGGCGGACGTTTGCACCATACCAACCACGCCGCCCGCCGGGCCTGAGAGAATGGCGTCCTTGCCCTGAAAGAAATGGGCGTCCGTCAAACCACCATTGGATTGCATAAACATCAACCGGGTGTCACCGAGGTCAGCGGCCACTTGATCCACATACCGGCGGAGGATAGGGGAGAGATAGGCGTCGACAACGGCAGTATCGCCGCGGCTTACCAGTTTCATCAGCGGACTGGCGCCATGGCTGGTTGAAATTTGCGTAAAACCGATCTCTGCTGCGAGCGCGGCTATTTGTTGTTCGTGATCGTGAAAACGATAGCCATGCATGAAGACAATGGCGCAAGCACGAATGCCGGTATCGAAGACGGCTAGCAGATCCTTACGGGCCCGTTCAAGATTGAGGGGCGTGATAATTTTACCGCGTGCGGCAACCCGCTCTTCGACCTCAACCACCGTTTCATACAGCATTTCGGGAAGCTCAATATGAAGCGCAAAAAGCTTCGGGCGATTCTGATATCCAATGCGAAGGCTGTCGCGAAAGCCCTCGGTGGTAATCAGCGCCAATCGCTCGCCTTTTCGTTCCAACAAGGCATTGGTGGCGACGGTCGTTCCCATTTTAACCGCAGATATTGCGTTGGAAGGAATGGGGTCATCCTTGCCAATACCCAATAGATCGCGGATGCCTTGAAGCGCCGCGTCCGCATATTGCTCGGGGTTTTCGCTCAGTAGTTTATGGGTGGCGATGCTGCCGTCGGGTTTGCGCGCAACAAGGTCGGTAAAAGTACCGCCGCGGTCGATCCAGAATTGCCAGTCACCAGGCTGCATCGGCGTTGTTTCATGTCCCATTTCGGCTACCCGATTTATTGTGAATTGTCTTACAGCCTTATCCTAGTTGTTCAATATTTCCAATGGGCAGGGCGGAAAATATCACCGATGGCTTGCGATTAGTATTCCTGGAGGTCCGGTTTCACGAAAAGCGGCCGTCGGTCGTTCTTTATTCAGGAACATAGACTCTACCCGCCCGTGAGGAGGCCCGATACTGATGAAGATGCAAGTGCAAAGCAACGATGGGGAATTCGTTCCCTTGTCAAAATCCCCCATATGGGAAATTCTGCAGAGCTATTATAAGGAGATGGGGGTTGATGCCTGGCAACCAAATGCCGTCCCTAACTATGTGACGACAAATCCGTTTATCGCCAATTCCTATGCCCAGGTCATTGATGGCTTTTTCCAAGACTATGGCCGGACTAAATCGGGTGGCTCTGGCAGTGAAACACATTACATTATTGAACTTGGTGCAGGATCAGGGCGGTTCGCCTACCGTTTCCTGAAGCATTTTTTCTCGAAAGAGCAAATCGCGCTTCGCAAGAAAATGGATATCGTCTATCTCATGACCGATATCAGTGATGCAAATATTGATTTCTGGCGAAATCACAGCGAGCTTAAACCCTTTATCGATCAGGGTGTGCTTGATTTCGCCTATTTCGATGTTCTGGCCAAGGACCGTATCGAGCTTGTGGTCTCGGGGAAAAGACTAAAGCCGGAGAGCATGGAAGCACCAATCGCCGTCATTGCTAACTATGTCATCGACAGTATTCCGCATGATTTCTTTACGATCCGGAATGGCAAGCTTTACGAACGGCTTGTGAATTGTGAGGTGAAAACAGCCGAACCTGAGATACAAAAAATCGTCAAAAACACCCGTTTACGCTACTCTGATCAGCCGTGCAGCCCAAATTATTATATGGACAAGAACTGGAATAAAATTCTTGGCGAATATTGCCGTGAGGCGACGGATATGAATTTGGCAATGCCCGTCGGTGGTTTTCTCGCCATTGACCGTCTTTGTGCCCTGACGGCTGGTCCAGTATTTTTACTGAGCAGCGACTTCGGAGATTCGAATATAGCGGCAATTTCCGATCTGCCGCCCCGCCATGTTGCCCAGAACGGTACTTTTAACCTGCTCGTTAATTATCATGCGCTAATCCGCTATGCCGAGATAAACAAGGGGCAGGCATTTGTGCCGGATCAAGCAAAGTTTTCGCTGGAAACAGTCGGGATTCTGATGAATGCGGGCCGCAAGAAACCCCGGCAAGTCGCAAGCGAATTCAAGCGGCACATTAATGATTTCGGTCCAGCCGAGTTTTTTATGATGAAGAAACTGGCCGAGAAGGACTTCGATACACATGACATCGGCAAGATACTGGCGTTGCTGCGACTGAGCCGTTGGGATACGAAGATCTTCCTGGGCTGCGCAGGTTCGCTTTTGCAGCAACTGCCTGACATTGGCCCCTGGGTTCGGCAGTCTGTGATTGATGCGTTGCTAAAAGTCGATGAAATGTATTTTCGTTGTGACCGGACGATGGATCCGGCCATCGTCATCCTGCGTCATTTGTTGGCACTTGATGCCAGGGAAGAAGCATTCGGCGTTTTGAAGAAAAACGAAAAATTTCTGATGATCACAGCGGATGGATGTATGGCGCTGGCGGAGACATACCGCCAATTCGGGAAAAATTCAGAAGCCGTTATAAATGTGAGAAGGGCTCTTGCCCTGGAACCAAAACACCCTGACGCACACCAATTTCTGGCACAGATTTCACAGGGGCTTGATGAGGTGCAACCCGCTTAAATGAATCCATGCCGGTCGATAAAAGTAACTGAAATTAAACGGCTTCGTGATAGTCTTCCTCTGATTTTCATGGTTGGGTAGGACGTCGAGCAACATATGGCACATAAAGGTATTATTCTCGCAGGCGGGACGGGCAGCCGCCTGCATCCCCTGACATTGGGCGTGAGCAAGCAACTGATGCCGGTTTACGATAAGCCGATGATTTACTATCCGTTGACCTCGCTGATGCTGGCCGGAATTCGCGATATCTTGGTGATTAACACGCCAGAGGAGCAGGCCGTCTTTAAAAAAGTTCTCAAAGACGGCTCGCAATGGGGGATCAATATATCCTATGCGGTTCAGCCGTCCCCTGATGGCCTTGCGCAAGCCTTCACAATTGGCGCGGACCATATCGGTGATGGCCATTCGGTACTGATCCTGGGGGATAATATTTTTTATGCCAGCCAGTTCAGCCAGCTTTTGGCCAACGCCAAATCGCGGGAGACCGGGGCAACGATCTTTGGGTATCATGTTTCAGACCCTGGGGCTTATGGCGTGGCGGAATTTGATGAGGCAGGT
>NVRR01000156.1 GCA_002732675.1 Sneathiella sp.
ATACCTGCCCCGCCGCATCCAACATGCCAAAGGGGCTTGCGCCCGTCTCATACTGACCGACAGCCGTCGTCTCGAACGGGCCATTGTCGTGGCTATTGAGTTTGTCCGGCGCAAATTTGCTCCCCCAGGGGAAAGCATTTCCGTTGGTCCCGCGGGCTGCCTTTTCCCATTCCGCCGCCGTTGGAAGCCGCCATTTATCGCCCGTTTCCCGGGACAGCCAGCGCACATAGGCCTCGGCTGATTTATGGCTGATCAAAACCACGGGGTGATCCGCGCGGCCTTTCGGCGGCCTACCTTCCAACCACTGGAATTTCAGGGTTCGCTCATAGGGGTGAATAAGCCCATAGGATTGCCATGTCACCTGATCCACAGTTGGTGCCGGATGCCCCGTCGCCGCAATAAAGGCGGCATATTGCGCATTGGTGACAGGCGTCTTTGATATATGAAAGCCCGGAAGGTCGACCGGCTGCCTTGCAACTTCATTCTCATACCATTTGTTCTGGCGCGTTACCGAATGGCCATAGGCTTGCTCATCCAACCAATAGCCATATTCCTTCTCCTGTCTGTCCGACCCCACCAGGAAAAGCCCCGCCGGCACCTCAACGGTGACAGGCGGAAACATCTCCCCTGCCGTAACAGGCACGCTAAACAACAGAATGGAAAGGATGGCTAAAAACGTTTTCAAATTTGTCTCCTTACGGCAACAATATAAATATTCTGGAGCGAGGAGACATACGACTTCACGCGAAGGTGAAAGATTGTGTGGTCAACCGGTCTTTATCCGCGACATAATGCCTCTGTTGCCCGAGACGTCATCATGCTATTGAGCCGTAATAGTATTCTGCCCCGTGCATGTCTGTAGGAGAGATTGATGACTGTTCCCAAATTCGCCGCTATTGGCTTGTCCCTTGCGTTGATATTTTCTGCCGCCAGCGCCTTCGCTGACGGAGACGCAGCGAAGGGTAAAAAAGTATTCAAGAAATGCAAAGCCTGCCACACCATTAAAAAAGACGGCAAGAACAAAATCGGACCAAATCTGTTTGGTGTCGTCGGTCGCAAGTCGGCCTCGGTGGAAGGATTTAAATATTCGAAGGCGATGAAGGCTGCCGATCTCACCTGGGATGATGACAATCTCCAGAAATATCTGACTAAGCCCAGGAAATTTATTCCCAAAAACAAGATGTCCTTTGCCGGAATTAAGAAAGAAAGCCAGCGTGAGGACTTGATCGCTTATTTGGCCACGTTTAAGTAGGCGAACCTAAAAAAACCTTGATACCGTAGGTGCTCGTCCAGAAGTTTTTTCACTTTTTGAGCCCGTACCTGTCCAAGTTTTTCAGGGGCATCCACGTCAAGATGGACACCATCAATACCACTGGAAGCAATGTGATCTCCTGTTTTCAGGACGGGACTTCCGAGCATTTCGGCGATGGTTTCCATTTCGGCAGCCCGTTTTATAGAACGAGCATGCCCGCCCCCAAGCCCAGTTGCTAGGAACACCAAAGCAAAGAATATTGTGCACTAAACAGACGCACCCCTAGCGCTCCGTTTATATCAGTCGCGTACGATCAGAACCGAGCAAAGCGCGTGTCGCGACACCCGCGCTGCATTGGGTCCAATCAGATAATCCTGCATATTGGGACGATGGGTGCCCATGACAATCAGATCCGGCTTTATCTTAGCGGCAACGCGCAAAATCTCAGCATATATAGATCCAAGGGCAACAATATGCTGTACATTGATGCCATCTGGAACATGCTCTGAGGCAAAAGCATGTAGTTTTTGCGTGATAGTCTCCATCATCTTCTTTTCGTAATCGGCGGGAAAGAAGGACCCGACGATACTCATCCCGAAATCCGGTACGACCGTTACAACATGCAAAGTCGAGCCAAATGCCTTTGCATATTCAGAGGCCGTGTTTACGGGCTTTTCCCAGGAATGGGCGTCTTCAAGATCAATGGCCAGCAAGATATGTTTATACATTTTGTTCCTCCCTCACTCTGTCGCTACGACAGGCGATGCAACAGCCTTCCGGCGGCGCTGTAGAAAAAAGATACCGCCGAGCAAAATAATCGTCGGAATATACAGCAACTCTTTAACCGGTTGGTTCGCCGGTACCAGAACAGTTAGGATCTTTTGATCGAAGTCCAGACCGGCATTTTGGGCCGGACTATCAAATGCCGCATTATCAATGAGCACGTCATTGCCTTCGACCAAGATTTCGAGGCCGTATGACTCCAGCCTTTCTTCCCCTGTCGCTTCATCGCCAACCGGAACAATCGCCGTAAATACCAGCCTATCCCCGATATCGTCCTCTCCCTCAACAATTAGCCGAAGTTCAGATCCTGGGGTCGCGTCCTGTATCGCCTGGACGATGGTCGTCGGGCTCCGCTCATCAAAGGGCGGCGAGATTAAATCCATCCAGAATCCCGGTCGGAACATTGTAAAAGCAATCAGGATCAAAAGTATCGATTCCCACATCCGCGATCTGACGATGAAATAGCCTTGTGTTCCTGCCGTGAACACTAATATGGCCGCTGTCGCAATGACAAAGACAATGACCCCCTCCACCGGTGTCACATCAATCAGCAGTAAATCAGTGTTAAAAATAAACAGGAACGGCAACACGGCTGTTCGCAGCGAATAGAAGAACGCCACGAAGCCGGTTCGTATGGGATCCCCGCCCGAGATCGCCGCGGCCGCGAAGGAGGCAAGCCCCACAGGCGGTGTAACATCTGCCATGATCCCGAAATAGAAGACAAATAAATGAACCGCTATCAGGGGGACGATCAGACCGTTTTGCTGGCCAAGACTGACAATGACAGGGGCGAGGAGCGAGGAGACCACGATATAATTCGCCGTAGTCGGTAAACCCATACCCAAGATAAGGCTGAGAACTGCCGTAAAAATCAGGATCAGCAGAATCTGACCCTGCGACAGAAATTCGACAAGTTCCGCCAGCACCAGACCGACGCCTGTTTGCGAGACAGTGCCGACAATAATACCGGCGGCCGCTGTGGCAATGCCGATACCGATCATATTCCGGGCGCCGGCAACCATCCCTTCAATCAGCTCATCAAAGCCCTGCCTGAACATGCCTGACAATGACTGCTTGCGGAACATCGCAAACAGATGCCGCTGGGTGAGCAAAATGAAGATCATCAAAGTCACAGCCCAAAAGGCCGAAAACTCTGGTGACAAGCGCTCGATCATCAAACACCAAATCAGAACGCCGACGGGCAGGATGAAATGCAGTCCCGCCATCAGAGTCGGTCCCGGCTCCGGCAGAGCTGTCACCGGCGCATCGGGATCATCGATAACCAGATCCGGATGCTTCGCACAGACGGATACAAGATAAGCATAAACGACAACAATTGCTGCGGCTGCAATCCAGGGCGTCAAGGTTGGCCCCGCCAGCTGGCGGAGAAGATCAACGGCAAAGAAGACGCCGAAACAGACAATCACCATATTGCAAAGAACGAGGGCGCCTTTGGAAAGGATCTTTGCTTTTGTCCCCTCCTCTGCTTTGGCAACAGCGCCTTTAAAAATACCAACTTGCAACAGGATCATGACCAGAATGGCAATGAGCCGGTTGAGAGAGCTATCCAGCAGATTGAATATTTCAGAAAGATAATAAATGCCGCCGCCCAAGACAAGAATAGACGCGAGCGTTATACCAAAGGACAGCAGCGCCAATTTTGCAGGCTTGACGACGCCCACCCTCGGCAACCCGTGCATATTCAGTTTCAGCGCCTCCAGATGGACGATATAAACCAGTGCAATATAAGAAATGATCGCTGGAAGAAAAGCATGCTTCACCACTTCGAAATAACTGATATCCACATATTCAACCATCAGGAAGGCCGCAGCGCCCATGACAGGCGGCATGATCTGCCCATTTACCGAGGAAGCGACTTCAACGGCGCCGGCTTTTTCGGCACTGAAACCCACGCGCTTCATCATTGGAATAGTAAAAGTTCCTGTCGTCACCACATTAGCAATAGAAGAGCCCGAGATCAGCCCGGTCATGCCGGAGGCGACAACAGCGGCTTTCGCAGGGCCGCCGCGCATATGTCCCATCAACGAGAAGGCAACTTTAATGAAATAGTTGCCTGCACCGGCTTTGTCGAGCAGCGCACCGAAGAGAACAAACAGAAAAACAAGGCCCGTAGAGACACCCAGCGCAATCCCGAATACGCCCTCGGAGGAGAGCCATTGGTGATCGGCGACGGCGCCAAAACTGGCGCCTTTCCAGGCTAGAATACCCGGGGCATAGGGACCGAGGAAAGTATAACCCAAGAAGACCATCGCCACGACCATCAAGGGCGGACCAAGGGCTCTGCGGGTTGCTTCAAGCAGGACAACAATACCGACGCAGGCGACGACAATATCCAGTTTATTTGGATTGCCAGGCCGGTCAGAAAGCGTGGAGCCCACGAGGACATCACCAAACACCGTATCAAAAGCGACGAGATACATTGTCGCCCCAATACCCAGAATGGCCAAAATCCAGTCCATTGCCGGAACATACCCGCGCGGAGATTTCTTAAAAGCCGGATAGGCCATAAATGCCAGCAAAAACGAAAAGGCCAGATGAATAGGCCGGGCTTCCTTGCCGGAGAAAACGCCCCAGTTCACCAAATATGGTATCGGGGACGCAATCCAGACTTGCCAAAGCGACCATATCAAGGCAACTGCGGCCATAAACAGCGCAATATTCTTGTTAGTTGGCGCCCGGCCCCCGACATCTGTCGATGCGACCAGATCATCAAGTTCCTCAGCGCTTAATTTTACTTGTTCCTCGCTGCTGCTCATGGAAAGTCTCCCCTCTTCCAATGCCCCTTACCGAACGGTAGTATATTCAATCGTGAAAGCGGGCGGGAATTATTTCCCCGCCCGCTTCATTCGTCTTACATCCAGCCTTGTTCTTTGTAGTAGCGGATGGCGCCTTCATGCAGCGGCGCTGATAGGTTGTTCACAATCATATCCTTCGGTTCAAGATTGGCGAACGCCGGATGCATCTTGCGGAACCGTTTGATGTCATCGAATACGGCTTTCACAATCTGATACACCACTTCCGGGCTTGTCGCCGTAGAGGAGACAAACGTCGCGCCAACACCAAATGTTTCTGTGTCGGCATCTGTCCCGGTATACATGCCACCCGGAATTGTTGCCATGGCATAGTAGTCATTGTCCGCGGCTAGTTTCTTGATGATATCGTTATTGACGGGCACCAGAATTGCCTCGCAGGACGTCGTTGCTTCCTTGATGGAACCGTTGGGATGACCCACCGTAAACACCATGGCGTCGATTTTATTATCGCAAAGTGCTGCGGACTGTTCTGAAGATTTCAGCTCGGATGCGAGCGCAAAATCATCCATTTCCCAGCCCATTTTCTCCATGACCACTTCCATGGTGCCACGCTGTCCGGAGCCGGGATTACCAATATTAACCCGCTTGCCCTTCAGATCATCAAACGTCTTGATGCCGGAATCGGCACGAGCAACAACCGTAAATGGCTCCGCATGTACGGAAAAGACCGCCCGCAGCTCTTCGAATTTACCATCCGGGAACTGCTTAGGCGCTGTGCCGTTATACGCATGGAACTGCCAGTCAGACTGGGCGACACCCATATCCAGATCTCCAGCGCGGATACCATTGATATTTTTCGTCGAGCCGCCGGTCGTATGCGTGCATTTGATATCATGGTCCTTGGTGCCGCGGTTCACCAGCTTACAAATGGCGCCACCAACCTGGTAATACACGCCGGTTTGACCGCCGGTTCCAATGGTAATGAATTCCTCTGCTTGCGCTGGAACCGCCAATAGACTGGCACCTCCGAGGACGGCAGCAGCCGCAGTTACAGTAAATATTCTTCTCATTATTTTCTCCTTAACCTGTCAGTATTGTCGCTAGTCTTTATTAAACGTCTCCCCTAGCAACGGCTTATGCCACTTTTCGAAAACGTTGTTCCGAAATTTGGCGTTTCCTTTCATTTCCTGCTTTTCGGAACTGAAAGAAAAATTCTAATTTCTTGCGTGTTCCCTTGCAGTCGCGCGACTAAATCTTCGCCTAATATCGCTGGCAGTTGCCAAAGGCCGCCCCACGGCCTCCGCGACATCTCGTGCCTGACGAATTAAATCCGCGTTCCGGCCAGCCATCGTTCCGTCGCGCAAGTTCATATTATTCTCAAACCCTACTCTCACATGCCCCCCCATAGCAAGAGCGCAACTTGCAGCAGCATGTTCGAGCGGCCCGAAAGCGCAAACCGCCCAGGCTGTGTCTGAATTTAAAATGCTAATGAAAGGCAGTAAATCTCTTGGATGCGACTGTTGACCAGCGGTATATCGGCCCAAAACGAACAACAAGAACGGGTTTTTAAAGGGAATAACGCCGTCGGCGATAAGTTGCTGACAGCGTATTAATTCTTCTGCTGAATACAGAATAAACTGCGGCATGATGTCTAGAGTCAGCATCTCTGTGAAGAATTTCTGCGCCGCAGCCTCTGATCCCTCAGGCACCAATTCCTTGATGGCAAGCGACGCGGCTTCCGGCTTTAGCTCCAACACCATTTCCATCTGTTGTTCTGCTGAATAAACGCCAACCGCTTCCGTCGTCGCTTGAATAACAAGCGTATCGCCCACTGCATCCCTTATGGCCGCAATCGCTTGCCGGTATTTCGAGACATCCAGACTATGAGCATCCGTCTCGTCGCGTATATGCAGATGTATCATTGCGGCGCCTTCTCGTTGGCACGCCTGCGCTTCATCGGCAAGTTCGGCCGGGCTGATCGGTAGCATCGGATGATCAGCCCTGGTTTTTCGGGCACCATTCGGGGCAACGGTTAGAATAATGGGGTCCAGTGTCGGCGCGACTATTGTATCCATATTATCCAACCTGTCCTATCTGATCGTCCGTCAGAACCGCATCGATGGCCCGTCCCAGCTTGTCGACTATTTCAGCTATGTGGCTCTCGTCAGAAATAAACGGCGGGGCCAGTAAAATATGGTCCCCTCGCCGACCATCGATGGTCCCGCCCATGGGATAACATATCAAACCCTCCGCCATGGCCGCCGATTTGATTTTAGCATTGATCTTTAATGATGAATCCAATGGGGCCTTTGTCAGACGATCCGCCACCAGTTCAATCCCACGGAACAACCCGCGCCCGCGAATATCACCAACAAACGGATTGTTGCCCAGCCGCGCTGTCAGTGCCCCGGCCAATTGCTCCCCTTGGATGCGGACATTGGCAAGCAAATCATTCTCTTCTATATAGGTCTGAACGGCCATCGCTGCCGCGCAGGCAACAGGATGTCCCATATAGGTATGGCCATGTTGGAAGAAACCCGAGCCCTGC
>NVRR01000157.1 GCA_002732675.1 Sneathiella sp.
GATATTTATACCAAATCGTGAAGTTATCTTCTCGGTCTGAGCATGGATTCTGCCTTGTAGTTAGAATTAATTTTGAAAGGGTATTTTTCATGGCATGGATCGACGACTTGAAAGAATTACCCTGACGCTTCAAGGCCGGAAAGCTTATGAACGGCTTGTTCCGACGATGTTGGACGTCGAAACGGATCTGATCAAGAAACTGGGACAAGCCAATAGCGAGGCGCTGGAAAAGGGATTGGCTGCGTTGGAGGATATTTTTATTGATCAGGCGAAGATCAAAAAAGCAGGGTAATGCCTGGCGGCCCGTTATTGCGGCCAAACCAGCGGAAACAAATCGCTATCCAAAGGGGCGCCGGGCGGGATCATCGGGTCGCGCAGCATTTTTTGTAAATTGGGGCGCGGATTATATGTGACGTCGTGCCCGGTCCAGCGCTGGATATAGGCGCGGCGGCGTTGATTCTCAAGTCGGTTCGGCTGGGCGCCATGTACCGTTAGGCCATGGTGGATCGTGCAGTCCCCGGGTTCCAGCTCGAATGAAACGATGTCATAGGCATCCCGGTTCCCTTCAACATCCGGGACTTCCGGTAGATCCTCGTCATATGTCTGATCTGGATCGAAGCTGATCGCGAGAAATTTTTTGCCCCAGCGGTGAGAGCCCCGTAAATATTCCACAGCGCCGCTGTCGAATGTCACCGGATCAAGCGCCAGCCACAAAGAGGAGACCTGGTCCCCTGCGACCGGCCAATAGGTATAGTCCTGATGCCAGGCTGTCGGGGTCGAGGTATCCGGCTCTTTCACCAGGATCTGGTCAAACAACAAATTGACCTTGTTGGCCTGCATGAGAGAAGCTGCTATCTGCGCAGCAGGGGATTTGAATACGGCCTCTTTGAACCCGTCGACATGATGGCAAACAAAGGTGTCGCCAAAGAAAAACCCGGTTGCATCTTCGGCATCTATATTTTTCACCATGCCGGAGGGGTTGGCCATATCGACCTCGATCAGGTCCTGAAGGCGATGAACCCAATCCAAATCGAAGAACCCGCGAAGACAGATAACGCCGTCTTCTTCATATTGCCTGATTTCGTCTGTTGTGATTCCCCGGTGCATTTTATTGTTCATCGTTTTGCTGCCTTGTCGTTGCATCACATGGCGCCTTCTGGATATAGTATCATGAACCGTCATAAATCAAAAATTGGTCCGTTATGATGCTGAGTCCCGCGGAAAGTTATTTCCAAAAAAACTACCTTTGGCCAGAAGAAACCATTAAATGGCGCGGCTATCCGGGGCGCGCTCGATCCATGGCCTTTAATTGGTGGTTCACGATTGTCGGCTGGGCTATGTGCATTTTTCTTTTTATGCTCTGGCGTGCATCACCGGAGATAACCGATGTACGATTGCCTGAAGTCGTGTTGGTTCTTTTTGCCCTGTGGCTCGCACTTACGCCGCTGCGCTATGCGCTCCGGGCGCGGAGAACGGCCTATTTTGTGACCGATAAGCGGGCGGTTATTCTTGAAAAAGGGCTGCGGATTCGCGAGACCGTGTTTAATCCCGACGCGATCACCGACTATAAGCTTATCCGGCGCGGTGGCGACCGCGGAGACATTCGCCTCCGGTTAAGCCAGACAAGAACCAAAACCGCCTATCAGGAGGACAAGGAAAAATGGATACCGGGTTTGACGGGGGGAAATGTCTCCTGGTCCGGCGTCGCCCCCTTTGTATCTTTCAATGACGGTTTTTGGGGCATCACAGAAATTTCTATGGCAGCGACTGCGCTGACTGATCTTGTTAATAGCGCGGATCGGGGCGCTAAATATTAAAATTTCTGATACAAGCTACTCTTTCAATGCCGTATAGTTATGAAGTCAATTGTGAGGTATGCCTCACAATATATCGGCATATTCATCACAAATAATAGACACTTAATTATCAACAGCTTATGCGATTTTAACGATCTTGCGGAAGTTTGTAGGCGGCTAAGATTCGCAGAACACACACCCCAATTTTTCATTTTTAATAAAATCTCTTATAAGTTGTGAATAGAAACCTGATGAGCTGAAACCGGCAACCTCCTAATTTCTAATATTTTCCAACTTTAACGAGTGGTATAAATGCTTAACTATTAATTTTTTTTATTGTAGAAAGAGAAATCGGCGAACAAGTATGTGTCACTAAGCTAACAGAAGAGTACGGGAGATTTTAAGGTAATGGAAACTAACAATAAAGAAGATATCGGCAATGAGTGGAGACGGATAGAAAAAGGAAATTGCGAAAATAATTCAATTGCTAAAATCGCCGAATTTTTCAAACTGATTACTAAATTTATTATCAAGAATTCGGACGATTTGACTCACGAACAACTTGAGGAAATTTTACTGAAAACAGATAAATACATAGCCCAAGTAGGCGCAAATCTTAATTCCAAAGAGGAGGATTTGTTCTATTTATTACAAATTTCCTGGTACACAGTGTTTCTTCACGACTGCAAGTTAGTGTTATATGGATTGGGCGAAGAAGATGACCTTTTTTGCAACATCCGTCCCATACTGGAGCATGCTCTTCTTTCTATCAAAAAGCCAAATTTCGGCCAGAACGTGCACTAGCTACGCCCCGGATTTTGAGAGGCGAAGCGGGAGTAAATTTTAGATATATTCTTAAAACGTGTGTTGATCCTTATCTGGCCGCGCATTCTGGAATGTGATTTTCTTCAATGATGCCTAGCCCCAATATGGTTCGGTTGGAATAGCTGAAATAGGCGACTGCCTGGTTTATCTCCAGAATTTCACTGTCTTCAAGTCCTGTGCCGCGCATCTCGTCGATCATATTCTCATCGATTTGCGACGGACGAGTGGTGAGAAGGTTGGTGTAGAGCAACATTGCAAGGTCGGAGCCGGTAAACACCTGTTCCGGCCTTCCGGTTTCCAGGGCACTCAGGATATTGTTGGCTTGCTGCTCGTCCGCCGTGTGCGCACGCAACTTTTTAAACTGCTGCCGGGCGTCATGGTCGCAGGCGTTGAGGATGCTGACATAGAGCCCGATCACATCGCGCTTCCATGCGGGCAGGGCATTTTCAGCATTGCTGTCATAGAGTTCTTTCAGGCCGCTGTTTGCTTCTTCATACCCGATCGTTGTAATCCATGTCATATGGCGTACCCCTAATTTGCGCGAGAACCGGAACAGACGGATGATAAGTATCAAAAAGGCGCAGCATGTTGCGGCGCCTGTCTTCGTATCAACGCGATCAAATTGTCCAGTTTGCTTTTGTACTCCAGGATATTCCGGCCTATATTCGCAGATAGAATATTAACGAATAGTGAACAAAAACGCTCAGCGTGTCTTGAGGATATCAAATGGCTCATAATCATAAGCATGGAGATCCACTGCCGGAGACGGTTTTACGGGTAAAAAGCCTTGAATCCCTCCTGGTCGAGAAGGGGCTGGTGGAAACGGCGGCTCTCGATGCACTCATTGATCGTTATGAGAATAAGGTTGGCCCGAAGAACGGCGCGAAGGTTGTCGCCAGGGCGTGGACAGACCCTGATTTCAAGCAACGACTGCTGCAGGATGCGACAGCCGCCATTGCCGAATTCAGCTTTTCCGGGGCGCAAGGCGAAGAACTTGTGGCGGTGGAAAATACCGATGCTGTTCATAATGTCGTCGTTTGCACCTTATGTTCCTGCTATCCATGGCCGGTATTGGGCCTGCCGCCGGTCTGGTATAAATCCGCGCCATATCGGTCGCGCGTCGTGCGGGAGCCGCGCGCTGTTCTTGTTGAATTCGGAACCGAACTTCCCGCATCCACTGAAGTGCGGGTTTGGGATAGCACGGCGGAAACCCGGTATCTTGTCATTCCCAGGCGCCCTGAGGGTTCCAGCGGAATGAACGAAGATGGGCTAGCGGCGCTGGTCAGCCGCGACAGCATGATCGGCGTGACGGAGGCCATTAGCCCTTCTACCGTGGGAGGCGCCTGATATGGACGGTGTTCATGATATGGGCGGCATGCATGGCATGGGCCCGATTGACGCGGAAGAAAACGAGCCGGTATTTCACGGGGAATGGGAAAAACGCATGTTCGCCATGAATAATGCCGCCAGCGCTCTTGGCGTGCGCAATATTGATGAATCGCGCCATGCGCGCGAGCGCATGAACCCCGGGGCGTATCTAAGCAGCAGCTATTATGAAATATGGCTTGATGGGCTGGTACGGACCTTGAGCGAAAAGGGACTTATTTCCGAAGAAGAATTGGCAGGTGTCGTGGCGCCAAAACCCGTCACAACCCCGAAACCCGCCATTAGGGCAGAAGATGTTGACAAGGCCATGGACAAAGGTGCGACCTATACCGTTCCGGAGGGCAAACCCGCCGGCTTTATTGTCGGACAGACGGTCCGCGCGAAAAATATCCACCCTGCGGGCCATACGCGGCTGCCACGTTATGCCCGTGGTCATGAAGGGATAGTCTGTCGCGACTATGGTATTCATGTCTTTCCCGACGCCAACGCCCATGGTGCCGATGACCCGCAGCATCTTTATAACGTGAAATTTTCGTCCGTTGAATTATGGGGTGAAGACGGGACCAAGGGCGATTATGTCTATATTGACCTCTGGGACGACCATCTGGAGCGTGCGTGATGACCTCGGCCGCATATGATCTTGAACAGGCGCTGGACAGGGTGCAGATCCCCCGGGATGAGGATGGTCCGGTTTTTGATGAGCCCTGGCAGGCACAAGCCTTCGCCATGGCAGTCAAGCTTAATGAAGCCGGGCAATTTACCTGGAGTGAATGGGCTGACATATTCGGGGTTGAAATTGCGGCGGCTACTGAAAAAGGACAGGGTGTTGGCAATGAGGCCTATTATTTATGTTGGCTTGCGGCGCTTGAAAAGATTGTCGGTGTGAAAGACCTGCTGACCCAGGAGCAGCTTCTGCACCGGAGAGAGGAATGGCGGCAGGCCAGTCTGCGGACCGAGCATGGACAGCCCATAGAGCTGCAGGGCGGCGACAAATAATTTGCGATTTTGGGTCGATGCGCCTATGTCTGCCTCACTGAAAATCATTAAAGACGACTGGAAAGCACGTGTCCGACATAGATACCTTCGCCTTGCCCGATGAAGAAACCAAGCAGAAGCTGGATAAGGCGGCTGAAATCATCACCAATTATATGAATAAAGCGCTTCGGGATTGCCTGGAAGCGGGCCTAGAGCGGGAGCATTTCACCGCCGGGGTTATTGCAACGATGATGCAGGCCGTTGAAACAAGCCTCGGCGGTAATTCCGCCGGAGCTTTGCAGGAAATGGCACAAATGGCTGCCAATCATGAGGATGAGACTCCGATCCAGTAAGCTTGTTCAGCCGCCTCAGTCTGGCGTATGGATTGGCAGATTGAGCAATGCCCGCCGCCGCAGCCATTGGCTGGGCCGATAGCGTTCTTCTCCGGTGATGGTTTGCAGCTGCTCAAGGATGCGAAGGCAGTTGCGATTTCCCATATTCTCGGCAAGCTCCACTGATCCCAACGGGTAATTCAGGCCAAGCTTCATGCCCTTGTCGATGTCTTCGGGGCTGGCGATGCCGATTTGAGCCATTTCACACCCGAGATTAGCAATCATTGCCCGGATGCGCTGGGCGACGAACCCCGGGTTGTCTTTGATCCGGGTTACGCCGCCGGATACCTCCTTCAGCATAGCCATGACGGCGAGTACGGTGCCCTCATCAGCGCCGGGGGCAGTCATCACGGTTGCACGGCTATAGACGCCAGTGTGCGTGTCAATGGCCACCAAACGTTTGGCATCAAGGTTCAGACGGATTGCAAGCGCGGTGCAGTCCTCACCAACCGGATCGGCAAGGATCGGCGAGACGCCGTCGTCCTTGGCGACAACGCTAACCCCGAGATCACGAAGCAGGCCGTCAAGGGCCCCGGACGGCTCGGCAAGGACAACGCGCCGGGCTGGCGTTGCCGTCAGCGGGACGTCGATTTCGGGGCGAATAATGGTGCCATCTTCGTCATAGTCGTAAAAACCTGCCTTGGTTTTCCGGCCCAGACGCCCAGCCTCCATCATGCTTTCATGTAGTGGATAGGTGGAAAGGCGCTTGTCATGGAAATAGCCGTTATAGATGATCTGGCTTACCGGAAAATTGACGTCAATGCCCGTCAGATCCAACAATTCAAACGGGCCCATCCGAAAGCCGCAGGAATCGCGCATAATCGCGTCGACTTCAGCTGGCGTCGCTACTCCCTCAGAGACAATCCGCAATGCTTCGGTCGTATAGGCACGACCGCCAAGATTAACCAGGAAGCCAGGCGCGTCTTTGACGACGACAGGCACTCGGCCCATGCGTTTGCCAATGACCTCAAGTGCGGCGGTTACATCCGGTGTCGTATCCGTGCCATTGATGACTTCCACCAGCTTCATCAGCGGAACCGGATTGAAGAAATGCAGGCCAGCAATTCGGCCGCGATGCTTGCAGACCGAGGCAATTGACGAGATGCGAATGCTGGAAGTGTTCGACGTAATGATTGTATCACGGCGGACAATGCTTTCCAGGTCCTGAAAGACCGACTGTTTTATGGCAATATTCTCGACAATGGCTTCGACCACCAAATCGCAGTCACTAAGGTCTTTAAGGGAACTTGCAGCGGTGAGCCGGGAAATGGCGGCGTCGGCTTCCGCGCGGTCCATGCGGCCTTTCTCGACAGATCGATTGATCATTGACGTGACAAATTCCTGAGCTGCTTTGGCGGCGCCGTCAGCAGCATCGAAGATGGCAACCTGCATGCCGCCAGTAACGGAAACCTGGGCAATCCCGCGCCCCATCGCGCCAGCGCCAACAATCCCAATTTTTAAATCCTGCTTCTGTGCATCAAGGCTCATCTCAATATCCCGTTCTTGTTTTTGTTTCGATACTCGGCTTTTCTTATAACCGGAACCCGAAAATTGTGAAGCATAACCTTGATGCAACGGTGTAAAATCCCTACATAGCAAGGAGGCGGTGCTGGAAACGGGTCGTCCAATGGTGCCGGAAGGGCCACAGGAAAAGCTCGCTCTTGAGAGGAGATGAATAGATGCCGCGTATGACTATGTTTAACAATCCGACTATGCTGGGATTTGAGCATTTCGAACAAATGCTGGAGCAGCTGTCTAAATCCAGCGGCGAAGGTTACCCCCCTTACAATATTGAGCAGATAAAACCGAACGAGCTGCGAATCACCTTGGCTGTCGCCGGGTTTTTGGATGACGACCTGCAAATAACGCTGGAACAAAACCAGCTTATCGTTCAAGGTAAGCAACAGGATGACGAAGACAGGATTTTTCTACATCGGG
>NVRR01000158.1 GCA_002732675.1 Sneathiella sp.
CGACATCGGCGGCGCTGTCCGACGCTCAGCTGGATCGGTTTCGCGGGATCGCTGCCAAAAGCGCGCCGGACGATAAAAGCTACCTCACCTTGATGGCGCGGGCCGGGACATTGCCCCACAAAGAATGGCTGCGGATTAACAATGAGCGGAAAATAATGGCGCGGCAATGGGCAGCGTTCTTTATGGACTGGGATATATTGATCTGCCCATCGGCTGCGGGACCGGCGTTCGCGCAAAACCAAAAAGGCGAGCGTCAGGACCGGATGATCGATATCAACGGCACGCTACAGCCCAGCACCGATCAGATGTTCTGGGCTGGCTATTCCAATATGGTTGATTTGCCGTCAACAGTGATGCCCGCAGGTCTGACACCGTCCGGGCTACCTGTTGGCCTGCAAGCGATCGCAGCATATGGGGAGGATCGAACGTCGCTGGCCCTTTGCCGCCTGATGGAGGACACTTTTGTACAATTTACGCCGCCGCCTGCATATTCATGAAAATGCCATATTACAGCGTCAAATGCCGGGACTAAACAACTCGCCCGGGACAGTTGGTTGACACGGAATAAATCGAATGCTACGCCATTTGAAGGAGCCATCTAGAGATAGTACCGGGTCGCGATGCCATTGTATTGGCCGAATTCATTGAGGCGCTGGAAAAGACGGGCACCTTGTTGTGATGATATTCGTCGCGTATGGGTGAGGTAACAACTTATGAGCCGCGCAAAAGACGCAATGAAACACGCAGTAGGCTGGTTCGCCGAGCGTGCTTTCCCCTCTTTAGCCAACGAAATTGATGAAGCCCGGAATACAGAACAAAGGGTGGTGTTGAAGCGTTGTATTTTGCATGCCCGTATGCAGCAGGCGAAGGCAAAGGGCGATTATGGGTCCGTTGAGAAATCTCTCTCTGCTTTCTGGGCAGGGGATTCAGGCGATAAGTTTTTTAGTGGAGATGCGAACGCGGATGCGCGGTTCGAGCGCTTTTTGAAACAACACCATATGGTTATTGATGCGCTTCGAGATTTTCTTGATCTTGCCGGAAGCGATTTTCATCGGCTGGTCGAAATCGGATGCGGCGAAGGTCGCGTATTAACGCATTGTTTCGAACAAATACCAGCAATTTCGTCAGCAATAGGACTCGATATTAACAAGACAATTATAGATCGTGCGTCGGCGGAGTATGCAGCGGTTGCCGATCTATCTTTTTTCAATAGTGATGGGGTCGATTGGCTTGAAGCAAATCCATCTCCCGGCACGGTAGTCCTCTTCAATGGGGGCGTTTTGGAATATTTTTCCTCTGTGAAATTCGACAATGTATTGAAAGCACTTGCCGCTTGTCCTCCTGCCGCGATCGCGTTGATTGAACCCGTCGCCGCCGATCACGACCTGGAAAACGACGTCACTTCTAGGATCTTCGGGGGTGAGAATTCATTTTCTCACAATCATCGACATCGACTGAGCGAAGCAGGTTTCGAGGTAATATACAGCACTGAATTGAAAGAGGGCGGCATACGGTGGGTGCTGATGCTGGGCGTATTTAGCTCAGCTCCCAAACCTTAAAAATCTGCGTTCCGTATTATTAAACCAAAATTTCTATCTGCGTCTTTTCTGTGCTCATGACAGCCGATAGTATTTATTTTTTCCAAAAACCGCTGAAATTGTGGCCAACGTGAACGCTCGGAATTTGGCGGTTTGGTACGGAGTTCGGGGGAATGCTCGGAAATCGCCCTCAAACATTAGAATTTCCTTAAGAAAAACTGTTCTGGCCCTGCCTAAATAGAGAGTGTCCTCGGCGGGTGACATTTGCTATGCTCTTTAAAATGGCAAAAAAAATAAAAACAAATGCCTTCCCGCTCTGGGCACTTCTCTCTCTTGGCACCGCCTATTTCATGGTCGGGACGAGCAGCTTGTCTGTTATTGGCCTGACATGGGAAATATCTGCGGGGCTTGAGGTGTCGCCGGCGGAGATCGCGTTTCTGATGACGGTATTTGCTCTGACCTTCGCCATTGCAGCACCACTCATTCAGGTTTTTCTCAGCCATCTTCCGCGTATCCGAATTTTATGTGCGGGTCTGGCCATTATGGCGCTGGCGCTGGTGATGGGGGCGTTCGCGACAAGTTATGACGTTCTTTTTGTTTCGCGCGGTCTTATGGGCCTCGGCGCGGCATCGGTTAGTCCGATGTGCTCAGCTATCGGTGCCGGTCTTGCGCCGCCGGATCAGCAGGGGCGGGCCATGGGAATCGTGTTTGGCGGACTGACGGTCGCGTCCGTGTTGGGAACACCAATTAGCGCTTATCTTGGGACGCTGATCGGCTGGCGAATGGTTTTTCTGCTTCTCGCCTTTTGCGCCTTAGCCGCAGCGACCCTGGTTTGGCTCCTCGTACATGATCGTCTGGCCGGGGCGAGAACGTCCATCTCACATTTAGTCGAAGCGTTGATCCAGCGCCGTTCAGCTTTCGCAATTCTTGTCACTTTCCTGCAAATGACGTCGATTTTTTGTACCTATGCACTGATTGCGCCTTATATGGCAATCGAGTTTGGCTTGGCAGATGGTTGGATCGCCGTCGTGCTGCTTGTTTACGGCATAAGCGGCGTGTCCGGGAACATCATTGCGGGTCGATTAAGTGATCGATTTGGTCCAGAGAAAATCATTTTCATAAGCCTAATCGGATATGGGGGGGCGATCAGCATACTTCTGTTCATTGGCGCATCGTTGCCGCTGGCTTTTACGGCAATCTCCCTTTGGGCTTTGTTCGGGATGATGTTTCATTCGCCTCAGCAACAACGTATCGCCAATATCGAGCCTGAACGCCGCAGCCTGCTTTTGGCTCTCAATGCCGGGGCGCTGTATTTAGGCATTTCATTAGGCTCCTATATCTCTAACCTGGCATCGGTGAATTTCGGGTATGAAAGCCTTCCCATTTTCTCCCTGGGCATCTTGTTGCTGTGTCTAATCACCTTCCTGCCCAGCCTTCTTGCTAGCAAGAGGTAGGTGACAGCCACGTACGCGTGATATGATTGAGGCCACTTCGGAAGATCGCTACCTTTAACAAAATAGTAGAAGGTGCCGCGGTTGGGTTATCATTCGCGGCGTAATTTTGGAAGGAACTTGATGACGGAACAAGCTGTAAGAGAAGCTTTTGCGGGGCAAGGGGCAGCCTGCCGATCACTCGGCTCCCCTTTTACCGGGTGGTTGTGCGAACTCTGTGCGGAAAAGCTGCAAGATGACGGGGTCGTTGCAAATAAGCTTCTTCGGTGGGAGGGGGACGTGTCTGGCAGCGGCTACTCCGTGCCGCTTCGCTTAATGGGCGCGTTGCATGCGCTGGTGCGGTCGGGTAGGGCGCCCGAGTTGACGGCGGTGTATCCTCCCGGACATGAAGGTTTATCTGATCAGATTCTCTGGGATGTTATTCACGCTGCCTTTAATCTCCACGCAGATTTTATACTGGAGCGATTGCTAGGACCGCCACAAACCAATGAAGTACGGCGCTCGGCGGCGACATTGCCGTTATTCCTGGAGGTATCCCGATTGACCGGATTACCGCTTGTCTTGTCCGAGGTCGGCGCAAGTGCCGGTCTCAACCTGTTCCTCGATAAATTCCATATCAAGCTGGGAGATCAGGCGTGGGGGGATCCGAGCTCTTCGGTAACGATAGATCCCAAATGGCATGGCAATCCTGCGCCCGACGCCCCGCTCGAGATTACGTCGCGAGCTGGATGTGACTTAGCGCCGATCAATCCGGGCTCGGTAGAAGACAGGGAGAGGTTGCTTTCCTATATCTGGGCGGACCAGCCTGATCGGTTCGCGCGGACGGTCTCAGCGCTTGATATTGCCGCGAAGAGCAACATTCGAGTGGAAACCAGAGACGCACTGGACTGGTTGAAAGAAAGGACAGCGACCAAATATGACGGCGCCGCACATGTCATTTATAGTACTATTGCCTGGCAGTATCTCCCCGAAGCCGCGAGAGCAAAAGGTGAGGATATTATTCGTACCGCCGGGGCGAAAGCAACAGAAGCGGCTCCGCTTGCCTGGGTTTCTAAAGAAACAGATGATGCGTCGCCGGGAGCGGGTTTATCCATAACCCTGTGGCCTGGCGGAGAGCGACGTGAAGTTGGCCGCGCTGACTTTCACGGTCGTTGGGTCGATTGGACGGGTTGGTCTCAATAGGTTGGCGAAAGAAGTTGGCACTTGTCTCTAGGCTTGATACAAAATCCGTATGAATTTTCTTGCGATTTCCGGTAGCACACGACGTGCTTCTACAAACACGGCTTTACTCGACACCATATCGCAACTGGCGGCGCCAGCTACGAATATTGCCGTTCTAAATATTCTCCAGCAGCTTCCCATATTTTCGCCCGACCTGGAAGGAGCAGCAACACAAGTTGACGTCAGGAAATTGATTGACTTGGTGCGCCAAACTGACGGGATAATCATCTCGAGCCCTGAGTATGTCCACGCCATTCCAGGCGGCCTCAAAAATGCCATAGATTGGCTGGTTTCAGGAGATGCGATTATTGATAAGCCTATGGTGCTTGTTCATGCGTCTCATAGGGGCGAAGATATGTTGTCGGCGCTTCGGCTTGTTTTGGGCACGATCACGGCGAATTTCAACGAACAGCTTTTTCTCAGCTTTCCGCTTGTTTCTAAATCGCCGTCCGAGATCGGGGCCTATTTGCGAACGGATGCCAATACACGTCAGATCAGGGCATTCATTTCTGATTTCGAGGCTTACGCAAGGCTTTCCACCTGATACTTCGGATTTTTACCTACACGAATGCCCCCGATCCTAGTGTTAGTCCAAATTACCATTTCTCCAACCAGGGACGCAAATCAAGCTCGAACGTCCAGGCGCTTCGTTGCTGTGAATGCAAGTGCCAGTAATTCTCTGCAATTTCGGAGGGACGGAGAATACCGTCTTGATCTTTCATGGCGTAGCGATCGGGGAAACGTTCAGCGATGAACGCGGTATCGATAGCACCGTCAATAATGGCGTGGGCGACATGAATGCCCTGCGGCCCCAACTCCCGCGCCAGACTCTGGGCAAGGGCGCGAAGGCCATGTTTGGCACCAGCGAACGCCGAGTAGCCCGGACCCCCGCGAACAGATGCGGTTGCACCGGTAAAGATCATGGTGCCCTGGCCGCGGGGAAGCATCACTTTCGCTGCCTCCCGTCCGGTTAAAAATCCGGCAAAGCAGCTCATTTCCCAAACTTTCCGATACACCCGCGAGGTCATTTCCGTGATGGGGAAATTTACATTGCCGCCAATGTTAAAAACGACGACACCAAGCGGAGCGACGTCTTTTTCAATTTTCGCGAACAGATCAATCATCTCCTCTTCTTCGCGGGCATCGACCCCAAATGCGTGAGCAGAGCCACCGTCCTCAGCAATGGAATCGGCCAGTTTCTCCAGATCCTCCAGATGGCGGGCGCGGCGAACGATACAGGTCTCGAAGCCCTCGCGGGCAAATCTTCTGGCAATGGCGCCACCGGTGGCATCTCCGGCACCGATGACAAGACAGGATTGTTTGTTCATTTTTATTTTCCTTGTTTTGGCGGAATGCGCGGTGAAAATACTGGATCGACGATGCCAGAATGTCAATCTTGACGCTGGACGCGCAATCCATGACGTTCCAAGACAAAAAAGAAACATATTCCTATGTCGCTATGTCCTTGATATATCTGTCATGCTGTCATGACGTGCATCAAAGGATAAATGAATGGCGCGCTACTCAGCCTTCGAAATTTTCAGGCAGGCACTTTCCGGTCATAAAAATTGGCCAGTTATGTGGCGCGATCCGGTGCCGAAAGCCCAATATGACGTGATCATTATCGGCGGCGGCGGGCATGGTCTGGCGACGGCTTACTATTTGGCGAAGGAGCATGGAATTCGCAACATCGCTGTGCTCGAAAAAGGTTGGCTGGGCGGCGGCAATACGGGGCGAAACACCACTATTGTACGCTCCAACTATATGATCACGGGAAATACCGAGTTCTACGAGCATTCGTTGAAGCTGTGGGAGGATTTATCGCAGGACCTGAACTACAACGTCATGTTCTCGCAGCGGGGTCAGTATAATACTTTCCACAATCCATCGCAAAGGGATGCCGCGCGGCGGCGCGCAAATACATTGCGGCTGAATGGCATCGAAGCGGAACTGGTGGATACCAAGGAAATGAAAGCCCGGGTGCCGGGACTGGATTATTCGGCAATGGCCCGCTTTCCCATATTGGGCGCCATTTACCAGCGACGGGCGGGCACAGCACGTCATGACGCGGTGGCGTGGGGGTATGCGCGGGGCGCTGACGAGCTTGGCGTTGATATCATTCAGAATTGCGAGGTCGAGGAATTTATTCGGGACGGCGCCAAAATTGTTGGTGTCCGAACGTCTCGCGGCGAAATCCGGGCGGATAAAATCGGTATGGCGGTGGCGGGACACAGCTCCCACCTAGCCGCCAAAGCCGGACTGATGCTGCCCATTGAAAGCCATGTTTTGCAGGCTTTTGTCTCGGAACCGCTTAAACCCATATTCGATACGGTGATTTCATTCGGCGCGGCGCATTTTTATATCAGCCAGTCGGACAAGGGTGGCCTTGTCATGGGCGGCGATATCGATGGCTATAATTCATATGCGCAGAGAGGCGGCTTGCCAACCATGGAGCATGTCTTCGCTGCCGGCGTTTCCTTTTTGCCGTTTTTATCGCGGCTTAAAATTCTGCGTCAATGGGGCGGGGTTGTCGATATGACCATGGATGGCAGCCCGATTATTTGCAAGTCGCCCATCGATGGTCTTTATATCAATGGCGGCTGGTGCTATGGCGGCTTTAAGGCAACGCCGGCGTCGGGCTGGTGTTTTGCCCATACCATCGCCAGGGATGAGCCGCATCGTTTCAATGAAAAATTCCGTCTTGACCGATTTGCGAGGGGGTATGCGATTGATGAACGTGGCGCAGGGCCGATACCCAATGCCCACTAATTCAACATATTTGGCTGTGAAAGGGAGGGTCTCTTATGCTGCGCATTGATTGTCCGTTCTGTGGCACCCGGGATGAAACAGAATTCGTCTATGGCGGGGATGCAAGTCGCTTGCGCCCGGATATGGCTGAAACCTCGGAAGAAGTCTGGAACGACTATGTATTTTTGCGTCCGAACCCAAAAGGCCCACATCCGGAATACTGGTTTCACCAACACGGGTGCCGGTCCTGGCTGAAAGTAACCCGCAATGTTGTGACCCATGAAATCACGATGGTATCCTATGCGAGCCCAGACAGGGGAGATGCCGAATGAGTAGGGCAC
>NVRR01000159.1 GCA_002732675.1 Sneathiella sp.
CAAAAATGTATTCTTGTTATTGCCGTCCATCATTTCCCTAATTCCATTTTTGGGAGCGCTATTTCTTAAGAGGGACGCCGTCTCAGTGCGGTGAAACAGTTTTTTTCCTATCTTTTGGGCGATGAATTTCGCACCGATGATCCCTCTCTCAATATTGACAGTCCGCGCACCGGGCGGCGGCTTCCCAAATATTTAAGTGAAGAGGAGGTCGACGCGCTTCTCGCTGCAACGCAAGGCAAGGAGCCGGAGAAACGGCGGTTGGCGTCGCTTCTGCAACTGCTGTATGCGACGGGTTTGCGGGTATCGGAGTTGGTATCGTTGCCCTATCCGGTGCTGCGGGATGAGGATCGGTTTCTGATCGTCCGCGGAAAGGGCAATAAGGAACGACTGGTCCCCGTCAATAAGGCGGCCAAGGAAGCATTGAAGCGTTATCTTGTCGTTCGTGATCAGTTCTGCCCGGACAAAAAACATTCGAAATGGCTCTATCCATCGCGCGGAGATCAGGGATACCTGACCCGCCAAAGATTTGGCCAGATGTTGAAACAGCTGGCGGCAGAGGCGCAAATCGATCCCCGCAAGGTCTCTCCCCATGTGATGCGCCATGCTTTCGCCAGTCATTTGCTCGCCCATGGCGCGGATTTGCGCAGCTTGCAGAAAATGCTCGGGCATTCGGATATCTCGACGACGCAGATATATACCCATGTCTTACAGCAGCGCCTCATCGATATCGTGACGACGCATCATCCCCTCGCAGAGGCAAAATAAATCAGTTGAAAACTTGACTTGACGACGCAGCTGCAGCAATTTCTCCCCGAAATACCCGTAACAAGAAATAATGAAGGTGCAGAAAAATGAGCTTTACCGTCCCTGAACCCTGTGTGTCCCGCCTGAACCGATGTGAGCTTGCCGTGCCGGGATCAAGCCCGCATATGTTTGAAAAAGCGGCGAAATCGGATGCCGATGTTATTTTTCTGGATCTGGAAGACGCGGTTGCGCCAAATGATAAGGCGCAAGCCCGCAAGAATATTATCGAGGCGCTTCACGATGTGGACTGGGGTGACAAGGTGATGTCCGTGCGTATCAATGGACTTGATACCCATTATATGTACCGTGATGTGATCGATCTCCTGGAGCAGGGCGGGGAGCGGCTGGACCTGATCATGATCCCGAAAGTCGGCACGGCGGCAGATATTTATGCGCTGGATATGCTGGCGACGCAAGTTGAGGCGGCGAAGGGTCGGAAGAAGAAAATCGGGTTCGAGATTATTATTGAAACCGCCCTTGGTATGCAGAATATTCACGAAATCGCAGCGGCGAGCAAGCGCAATGAAAGCCTGCATTTTGGCGTTGCCGACTATGCGGCCTCGACCAAGGCGCGGACGACATCCATTGGCGGCCCGAACCCTTTGTACGGCGTATTGACCGATCCGGCTGAAGATAATTCCCGTGATTTCCATTGGGGCGATATGTGGCATTACGCCATGGCCCGCATAGTTGTGGCGGCACGCGCCAATGGCCTCCGTCCCATCGATGGGCCTTTTGGCGATTTCTCTGATCCGGATGGTTATGTTGCCCATGGCAACCGCGCCGCTATCCTCGGCTGTGAAGGGAAATGGGCGATCCATCCGAAACAGATCCCGCTCGCCAATGATATTTTCACACCGTCGGCAGAAGAAATTGCCAAAGCGCGGCGTATTCTCGAGGCCATGGAAAAAGCTGTGTCCGAGGGCGCCGGCGCCGTTGCTCTGGATGGCCGTTTGATCGATATTGCCTCCATCAAACAGGCAGAAGCGCTGGTGGTTCAGTCGGAGATTATTGCTGCCCGCAGTTAAATCCCTATATCATGATCTAATAGTTGTGCAGAACGGTTCATTGACGTAACCGTTCTGCCAATTTATGAATTGGCTACTGGACAACATGCAGGACGCGGACGAGCTATGAATAATTTCCTTGATTTTGAGAAGCCGATTGCTGACCTGGAAGGCAAAATCCGTGAGCTGGCAAACCTGGACAATGGCAGTGATATTGAGATCAACGAAGATATTGCGAAACTTCAGCAAAAAGCCCGACAGCAGCTGGAACAGACATATGCCAAGCTGACGCCCTGGCAGAAAACACAGGTCGCGCGCCATGTAGACCGGCCGAAACTGAATCAAATTATCGCGCAGTTGTTTGACGAATTTACGCCGCTTGCCGGGGATCGTGCCTTCGCCGATGACCACGCGATAACAGGCGGTATGGGACGGTTTCGGGGTCAGACCGTGATGGTTATCGGGACTGAAAAAGGGAAAGATACGGAAAGTCGGCTGCGCCACAATTTTGGCATGGCGCGGCCTGAAGGCTACCGTAAAGCGCAGCGTCTGATGAAGCTGGCCGACCGGTTCGGCATCCCGATCCTGACCTTTATCGATACCTCAGGCGCCTATCCCGGCATTGGCGCGGAAGAACGCGGACAGGCCGAGGCCATCGCCCGTTCAATCGAAGTCTGCCTGGATGTCCGGGTGCCGCTTATTGCCTTTATCGTTGGCGAAGGCGGATCGGGCGGCGCTGTTGCCCTCGCGACCGCCAATACGGTGTTGATGTTTGTCCATGCGGTTTATTCTGTGATTTCGCCGGAGGGCTGCGCCGCAATTCTGTGGAAAACCCGTGACAAGGCCAAAGATGCGGCGACGGCCATGAAACTGACGTCGAAGGATCTGCTGAAACTGGGTGTGATCGACCGGATTGTTGATGAGCCCCTGGGCGGGGCTCAGCGCGATGTGCCCGCGGCCATCAACATGCTGGGCGATGCCATCGAACAGGAACTTGAGATCCTTCTGAAGAAGGAACCGGGCGAACTTCGTGAAGAACGCCGCCGCAAATTCCTGGCCATAGGCCGGTTGGAAGACGGTTGAGGTCCAGACCCCGGTTATCCCTTATCCGCCGGTAAAGGCGGCGCCCAGCTTTTTAACGCTTTCCTGATGGGCGGACCAATGACGACCCCCGATCATACCGCCATCAACAAGCAAATCGGCGGCATTGATAAAAGTAGAATCATCCGACGCCAAAAATAATGCGGCCTTCGCAATGTCCTCCGGCAGCCCGGAACGTCTTATGGGCTGCGCCTTCGATAGGATTTTACCAGCGATTTTTGCCGAATCTTCCGCTTCCTGTCCTTTCAAGCCGAGGGCCTTGCCGAAAATTCCCGTGGCAATGGCGCCGGGTGAAATGGAATTGACGCGTACATTACTTTCGCCAAGTTCCATGGCAGCACTGCGCGTGAGCTGTAAAACCGCCGCCTTGGCGGCGCTATAGACCATGGAGGTGGAAAAGCCCGCCAGATGTCCCGCGATGCTGCCGTTATTGATGATGCTCCCGTAGCCCTGCTTTTTCATAATGGGTGCGGCATGCTTGATGCCCAGCATCACCCCTCCGAACAACAGCGCCATTGCCTCCATCGCTTTGGGGTAGTCGACAGTTTCAATGCTGCCTACCGGCGCGGGACCGCCCGCATTATTGAAAATGCAGTCTAGTTTTCCGAATTTCTCGGCGGTTCCTTTTATCAGGGCCTCCATATCGGCTTCAACGGTCGCATCAGCCCGGATAAAATGAACATTATCGCCAAGCTGATCTGCAATCGCGTGACCTTCTTTTTCACGTCGACCCGAGAAAACCACCTGCGCACCTTCTTGTGCGAATATTTCTACTGTTTTAAGGCCAATGCCGCTGGTGCCACCTGTGATAATGGCAATTTTATTGTCTAATCGTCCCATTGTTTTTTCTTCTCGTTGATGAGTTACCGCCCGTTATGACTATACAGCTAGAAAGCTCCCGTAAAATACCCCCAATCCGGATTATTTCTGCGCCGTACCCGGATCGCCTAACGGCGTTTTGTGAGATTGTCTTTCCTAATTCGAAATTTTGGCTAAACTGCAATAGTTCCGGTTTGGGGGAGTTGAAGTAACGTGCTGTATCATTGCGTCATTATCGCGGCTTATGCGCTCACAGCCGGCGTCATTGCCGTTCAAACGCCGAATTATGTAAATGGCGTTGATCCTGTCCTGGGATATTGGGCGGCGGGCGTCTTTTTCCTTATTTGTGCGCTGCTGCATGATTTCATTATGCGGCATGTGGAGCGCGCCCGCTTTCAAAATGACCTGCTTAAAATGCGGAGCGATCTTTTGGTTGCTGAAACCGGTCTTGACAGATTTGAGCAAATTCTCGGCGATCTGGCCGGGAAAGACGGCAACATGGACAGCTTTGCCGCGGAAGTGCAGATGCTCCGTAAACTCCTCAAGCAGCTCGCCGTCGACGAGAGTCCTCCCCCCGCAGAAGAAGAAGTCATCCTGACCGCGGATACCGAGATATTTGACGAAAAGGTGGAACCGGTTCCTGACACCAAGGCAGAAAAACCGGCCGTCCCCGGTAGTCCCACAGATGAAGAAATTCTGAGTATTGTACGGTCTGGATTGCAGGAAAATAAAGTTGACCTTTATCTGCAGCCGGTTGTCCGATTGCCGCAGCGCCGGACATTGTTTTATGAAGCGTTCTCTCGCATACGCGGACCAAAAGGCGAGGTCATAACACCGGGGCAATATTTGAAGGTGGCTGAAGACGCGGGGCTGATCGGCACCATCGATAATTTGCTGCTGATCAGGTGTGTCCAGCTTATCCGGCGTGTCCGCAAGAAAAACAGCGAGGTCGGGTTTTTCGTCAATGTGTCGGCGCGTACGTTGCGCGATACGTCCTTCTTCACTCAATTTATCGAGTTTCTGGACCAGAATGTCGATTTGAAGGACAGTCTTATTCTGGAGTTCGCGCAAGCTGATGTGGACAAGGCGACCGAATCTGTGCGCAAAGGCTTTGAAACATTGGCGGAAATGGGATTTTCCTTCTCCATGGACCGTGTCGAGCGGCTGGATATGGATTTTCAGAGTCTCGGCCGGAATAATTTCCGCTATCTTAAAGTCGCCGCCTCAGACCTGTTGCCCGGCGGTCCCGGCCTTCCCATGGATATTCACCCCGACGATTTACGCGAGGCATTGATACGGGCCAATATTGAACTGATCGCCAGCATGATTGAAGATGAAGATACGGTGATAGGCCTGCTTGACGTAGAAGTCGGTTTTGGTCAGGGGTATCTTTTTGGCGTACCCCGTCCGCCACAAGCCGCGCATTGACACCAACCCCCAATTCCTTCGGACATTAGATGACTTTTAAAATTTTGCCGGGTCTAGCAACTATTGCGGATCATTATGATGCTTTCATTCTTGATTTATGGGGGGTGGTCCATAATGGTCATGCGCCCTATGCCGGTGCCCAGGATTGTATGGCGCGGCTGAAGGATAACGGACGACAAATTCTGCTGCTGTCAAATGCGCCGCGTACCAGCGATCATGTCATTGAGTTTTTAAAGGGAATGGGTGTTGACCGTTCGGAGTATGATCATATTCTGACATCGGGTGATATGACGCGGCAAGTCCTGGAAACCGGCGATCATGCGTTTCTGGCGGATACGGGCAAGAATTTCTATCAGATCGGTCCTGCACGTGACATCGGACTGGACGACGGATTAGGCTATACGTCGGTGACGGCGCCGGAAGATGCAGACTTCCTGATCTGTACAGGGCTAGTAGACGACGAGGTTGAAACGCCGGAATCCTATAAAAGCATACTGGAAACATCGCTTTTACATAAATTGCCCATGTTCTGCGCCAATCCGGATTTGACGGTGATGCGCGGACCGATGACGGTATATTGTGCTGGATCTGTTGCGGCGTTGTATGAGGAAATGGGGGGGCAGGTCGATCTGTTCGGGAAACCCTATGCTGCGGCCTACCATCAATCCATGGCAAAACTTGGTATCACCGATAGCCGCAAAATCCTCGCGGTTGGCGACAGTATGCGTACAGATATCAAAGGTGCCAATGCGGCAAATATGGATTGTGTTCTGGTGGGCGGCGGGATCCATGCTGAGGATTGGGGGCTCGAGCCCGGACAAACGCCGACCGTTGACCAGATTGAGGCTGTATCAGCCGAGTATGGTTTCAAGCCGACATATGTCGTGGCCCATATGACCTGGTGACAGGTCAGTCAAACAGAGCGTCGATTTCGTCCTGGGCACTCATGGCAGCAGCTTCGGGTTTTTTGGGGGGTGTTTTCGTATCATCATTTGACTCTGACGGGTCTGCCTTGACCTCCTCGTCGAACATATTGTCAATATATTGCTGATCAACACCTTCGCCGTTAAGGGCAGGGCCATTTAATAGACGTGCGTCTTCGTCAATATCGTCATCGATGACGACTGGCGGTTCGCTGTCAGAATCATGGCCCCAGGCTGACATCAGTTTCGTCAGATACTCCTCGATATATTCGAGAGTACTCACCACCTTGCCGATCCGTTGACCTGTAATATCCTGAAACGAGCAGGCTTCAAAAATCTCCATACAGGCGTCATTGACCACGTCCGGTTCCGTTACCTTGGCGGCCATGATGGTCTCTGTCGCCGCCATGATCTGGTTGGTCGCGTTCTCAGTCGCCTCAACGATGGCGTCCAGCTCTTTGCCGGCACGCGGCAGTTTGTCATGTTTCAGGTCATTGGGCCTGATTTCAGCAATTTCAGTTCTCGCCGCCAAGATAAAATTGGCGAGATCCTGACAATCCCGATGGAGCGTCGATATCGAGTCCTTGAGGTGCTTAACCTCTTCCTGGCCGGACATTAGAAGTCACCCAGAACCGCAGATATCTTGGTTTTTAGCGTGGCAGCGTTGAAGGGCTTGACGATGTAGTTATTAACGCCGGCTTTTTTAGCGGCAATAACGTTATCTGTCTTAGATTCAGCCGTGATCATGATGAATGGAGTGGCCTTCAGACCGTCGTCAGCACGCACTTCTTTTAGCAGCTGAAATCCTGTCATGGGTTCCATGTTCCAATCGGAGATGACCAGACCATAGTCACGTGTCCGCATTTTGCCGAGAGCTTCAGAACCGTCCGCGGCGTCGTCAACCGTATTGAAACCCAATTGCTTGAGAAGGTTACGGATGATCCGCAACATTGTTTTATAATCATCTACGATCAGGACGGGCATGTTCATATCAACAGCCATAGGATTTTCCTCTTACCTTACTAATAAATCTGACAGGAGTTTTGGTAAAAACAAATAGGATTACCTCTGCTCTAGAAGGCAGATTATGCGGCGAACCTAAAAAAAAGGTTAATATAGCGGCGTGTTTTCTGAAATTTGTATCTTTCCCCTCTGCCGCCGTTTGCTCGTTTGCGCAACGGTACTTGCGATGG
>NVRR01000160.1 GCA_002732675.1 Sneathiella sp.
TACCCGGGAATGATCGACAACGGGAAATGGCCTACCGGTTCGGTATTAATCTGGTGATGTATACCCTGACCGGAAATTACAAAGCCGATCAGGTCCATATTCCCGCCATTCTGGAAAGGCTGGGCCAATGAATAATCCATTGGCCCATGAACTGCATTTCAGCCCATATATTCCGATAGAATGGCTCCTTGGCTTGGCCCTGCTATCCGCTGTCATTCTGACTCTCGGATTATGGCAACGGGGGCGCGGGACACTATGGCGGGCGAGCCTTCTGGGCGTTTTTCTTCTCTTACTGGCAAATCCGGTGCTTATCTCCGAAAAGCGGAAATTTATTGACGATATAGCCCTGATCATTCTCGACGAAACCGACAGCCAGAAAATAGGCGGTCGCCGCGCGGCAATGCAGCGCGCCTATACTGATCTTAAAGCGAAGCTTGAGGCCGCCGATAATCTGCAAGTGGAAACTGTCACTGTTCGAAACAATATCAACAGGCTTTCCGGTGATGAGGGCGGCAGTCATATATTTGCCGCCCGCCATCAGGCACTTAAGAATATCTCCGCCGATCGCATCGCCGCCACTGTCATTATCACGGATGGCCAGCTTCACGATATTCCGAAACCGGACGAGCTTGATAAAGCCGAAGGGCCAATACACTTTCTGCTGACGGGCGAAAAGAATGAAAAGGATCGCGTGCTGGAGGTCGTCAAGGCGCCAGCTTTCGGGATCGTCAATCAACCGCTACAGCTGGTTGTGAAGGTCGACGACTTTGGCCTTACCGAGCCGATTGTTGCCACGCGGCTCTCGGTAAAACTGGATGGGGAGGTGATCCAGACCAAATTGGCCGAGATTGGCAAAGACGTGGAAATAGAGCTAACCCTGCACCATGGCGGTCCTAATTTTGTCGAAGTCAGCGTTGATCCGCTGGACGGCGAACTCACGAACAGGAATAACAACACCTATATTACCATCAATGGCGTACGTGACCGACTGCAAGTGCTTTTGGTCTCTGGCGAGCCCCATATGGGCGAGCGTGGCTGGCGCAATATCCTGAAATCCGATCCGTCCGTTGACCTCGTCCATTTTACCATCCTCCGGCCGCCTGAAAAACAGGATAGCACACCGATTACGGAACTCTCGCTTATCGCCTTTCCCTTCCGGGATTTGTTCGAAAAGCGGCTCAATGACTTTGATCTGGTTATTTTCGACCGGTATCGCCGCCGCAATGTCCTGCCCAACTCCTATATCCGCAATATCGCTGACTATGTAAAAAATGGCGGGGCATTACTGGAGGCTGCGGGGCCGTCCTTCGCGACACCCCTCAGTCTCTACCGAACCCCCCTTGCCGAAATTCTGCCTGGCGCGCCCACAGGACATGTCTTTAATGAAGGCTTCGTCCCGGCAATCAGCAAAATCGGCGAGAGGCATCCGGTGACCGCGCTTTTAAAATCGGCCGATAACGGTGGTCGCGACTGGGGTCGATGGTTCCGCATGATCGAAGCGGAGGCGAAAAGCGGGACGACCCTTATGACCGGGCCTAGCGAGAAACCCTTGCTTATTTTGGAAAAGCAAGGCGATGGACGGGTGGCTCAACTTCTATCAGATCATGCCTGGCTTTGGGGTCGTGGGTTTGAAGGCGGCGGCCCGCAATCTGAATTACTCAGACGTATTTCCCATTGGCTGATGAAGGAGCCAGAGCTGGAAGACGAGCAACTCAGCGCTGTTGTTGAGGGAAATAACCTTGTTATTTACCGCCGCTCCCTCAGTGAAGAAACGGCGACTGTGACAGTAACGGATCCAGACGGTACCATCTCCTCCGTGCAGCTTGGACAGACTGAAAATGGGGCTCAAACCGGCACGGTCCCTATTCTGACCAGTGGTTTGCATGTCTTGGAAGACGGCGATCTTAAATCATTGGTGGCGGTTGGCGCATTGAACCCCAGGGAGCTTCGGGATATTCGGGCAACAGCGGGGAAAATTGGACCCGTTGCCAAGGCGACCGGCGGCGGCATTCGCTGGCTCAATGCCGACGGATTGCCGGACCTTCGAAGGACCAGGCCCGGCAACAGCCAATCGTCCGACTACTGGTTTGGTCTTCGGGTGAATGAGAATTACGATGTCACTGGCTATAGTCGCCAGTCGATGGTCCCGCCGCTGCTGGCGCTTTTACTCACCTTAAGTTTTCTGTGCCTCGGCTGGTGGCGAGAGGGTCGGTGACGGGGCGCCGTCAACCAACCCGCTCACACCCTCAAGCGCGCCTTCTTTGAGTTCCTTGATCAGAAACCGCCGCGCAGCAACCGGACCCGGAAATTTGAACCCCAAAGCTGACGCGCTCTGAAAGCCGAACTGTTCATAATATTCTGGATCCCCGACCAGCACGACAATCTTGTGACCGAGCTCCGTCGCCACAGCCAGGCTTTTTTGAATAAGGGACACACCGATTTTTTGTCCCTGCCGCTCAGGCTGAACAGCAATGGGCCCCAGCAATAACGCAGCTGTCTTGCCCGCAATTACCAAGGGCCAATAGCGAATGGTGGCGATAAGATCAGCACCATCGCGAACCACAAAACTCAGTTCCGGAATCTTCGTAAGGCAGGCACGTATTTTATAAGCGGTCTTTTCGACCCGCTCCGGGCCAAAGCATGTATCGAGCAAAGGCTCTATGAGGACGGCGTCTTCGGGCCGTTCGTGAATAATCTGGGGCATGACGGTATTCCATTTATATGGGATTGTATAAGGGGCCTCTTGGAAGAGCCCGAAACCGTCACGAAAAATCGTTTGGAAAAAGCAGGCAGTATCAAGCGGCGCGGTGGGGCGCGTCTGCTCGTCGTCGTCGTATGATGCTCAATATTTCCATTCAGGCGATTTAGCACAGGAGGATATCGAAGGGAAGAAAATAAATCCCCACTTGCCCCGGCAAATTGGGCGCGCTAGTCTTTAGCCATGAAATGGGCGCGCACTCTTTCTGTAGGTACTGGAGATTTTTTGTATGTTTTATAAGCCCTCGGAGCCCCATGGCCTCCGGCATAACCCCTTCAAGGCATTGATTGCCCCGCGCCCGATTGGCTGGATCAGCAGTCTCGACGAAGAAGGCGGGGTCAACCTCGCACCGTTCAGCTTTTTCAACGCCATGGCTGATAATCCACCGATTGTCGCCCTCGGCATCAACGGGAATCACCCGGAAGGCGGCGCTAAGGATACCCTTCGCAATATCGAACGCACCGGTGAATTCGTCTGTAATATGGTCACCTATAATCTCCGCGATGGCATGAACGCCACCTCGGCCTTAGTGCCCCGTGCTGTCAATGAATTTGAGCTCGCCGGTCTCACACCAACTCCGTCCGAGCTCGTCAAGCCGCCTCGGGTTCTGGAAAGTTCCGCCCATCTGGAATGCGTCTATTGGAAGACCCTGGATCTGCCGTCCAATGATCCGAACCACAAGAATTCCATGTTGTTAGGCGAAGTGATCGGCATTCATATCAGTGACGATATCCTGACGGACGGTATGGTCGATATGACAAAATACCAACCGCTGGCTCGGCTAGGATATATGGATTATTGTTACGTGAATAATGCGTTTTCCCTCAACCGGCCGGGCGAGGATTAGACTATTCAGACCCCCTGCCAGGTCCCGCGAATTTCTCGCACCAGCTTCGAGGTAATTGCGCGGGCAAAATCGTCATAGCCGCGCGCAAGCTCGGTAAAGGCGCCGGGGCCGCCAATCACATGTTGCCGGTAATAAATCTCCAGGTCCGAACGACCGTCGAGGATGGGCAAACCGTTGATAATGATCCCGTCACCGACAACCCGGTCCCGCGCCGCCTCCGGCGATGCCCCGATAGAGGATTTACCGTCGCCTGAAACGTCAATGACCCTGTGCTGCGAAAAATTACTGTCCTTTGCAAACAGGGAATGGGCGTGATCAAGCGCGTCGGAAATCGCTGTTCCGCCATATGGGAAAGCCCGCGGCACATTATCCAGGCTATCGGCGAATGCGCGGGCTTCTTCAGGGCCGGAAATAACCCGCCAACCCAGCATCACCTGTTGCTCATCCAGCCCTGCCCAATGGGTGACGGTCACACTGATCTGGCCTATGGGACCTGCGGCAATCGCTTCTATGACTTGCTCATCGCGAAAGGCACTAGCAAACCCTTGCATCTGTAAATTATACTCGTCCCAACTGACGCTGGAGGAAACATCAATGGCCAGAACCAGCTGCATATCCACATCGGCCGCGTCGGCCGGCCGGGCTGCGCCCGTCATGAGTATCAGTGTCAGCAGCAATAAAAGCCGCGCCATGTATTTTCCTTAAACTAGATTATTGACCTCGTTCTACCAGTTTATCCAATATACGGGCAAAATTGTGACATAAATCTCGGTTAGATTTTTCTGTCACCAGTTTTAATTTATGTCATTATAAAATCTAGAGAAATTTCGGATCAGTCGGTGCCCGATGGAGGGAAATATGAAAAAGTTTATCTATGGACTAGTGGTAATTCTGGTTGTTATCATTGCGGTCGCCGTCGCGCTGCCTTTCATCGTCCCGATCGAGCGGGTTAAGAAGGAGCTGATCACGGTGGCCAACGACGCCACGGGCCGGCAACTTGCCATCGATGGCGATTTCAGTTTATCAATCTTCCCGGTTCTAGGCCTCAAGGCCTCCGACGTGTCTTTTTCCAATGCGGAAGGAGCACAAAACCCTGACATGGTGTCAATCGAAAGTCTGGTTCTGCAGCTGAACCTGCTCCCGCTGTTGAGCGGAAATGTTCAAGTCGATGAATTCGTACTGACCAAGCCTGTCATCAATCTGGAAATGGACAAGAACGGCAAAGGCAACTGGATATTCGACAGCGCCAAATCTGACAGCGCCAAACCTTCCGAGAAAAATGAGAAAAATGACGGCGAGGCAATGGACCTTGGTATTTCCGATTTGAACCTCGGTGATGTTCGGATCATTGGCGGTACAGTTCGTTTCATTGATCAGAAATCGGGCACAAATATTACCCTTGATGACGTTAATCTGGATGTCATTCTCACCGGTCTTGACGATCCGTTTGAGGTCCGGGGAAGCGCTGTTTGGAACGCCGAAAAAACCGAGCTGGAATTGAAAGTCGGCTCATTGCGGGCCATGCTGGAAAATCAGCAGACAACGACAAACGCCGATATCAAATCAAAGAATGTCACCCTGACATACGGCGGTACCGTTCAAACCCTGACCCCGCTGGTGCTTAGCGGCACGACAACCCTGGATATTCCTTCGGTGCGGAATTTAGCCGCCTGGGTCGGCCAGCCGCTTGAGGTTGAAGGCGACAGCTTTGGACCGCTTAACGTCAGCGGTGAGGTCAAGGTCAACGATACTAAATACAGCTTTACAAACGCCACTATCGCCTTCGACAAGATCAATGGCGTCGGCGATTTCTCCGTTGATCTTGGTGGTAAGGTTCCAGACCTTGTTGGCAAGCTCGCGCTCGAAAGCCTTGATATAAATCCATATCTGCCCGCCGAAAAGGACGAATCTGCGACTACCTCGACGGCTGCTCCTGCCAAGAAGCCGGGAGAGAAATGGGATAGCACGCCAATCGATCTTTCCGGATTTAAGCAGGCAAATGCCAAATTTGACTTCTCTGTTCAGGAAATACTGGTTAAAAAAGTCAAAATCGGTCGCAGCGCCCTTGCGATGACGTTAAAAGACGCGATCTTTAATCTCACCTTGTCGGAATTCAGCCTCTATGACGGCAGCGGCACTGGGTCTGTCCGCATTGACGCCCAAAACCCGACGTTAAAAATCGCTAAATCCTTTTCGATCAAGGGAATTCAGTTAAATCCCCTACTGACCGACGCCGCAGATTTCAAGAGACTCGAAGGAACCGGCCTGTTCCAGATTGACGCAACCACGACCGGGAAATCGCAGGCCGACATGGTTGCGGCCCTCAACGGCAGCGGGCAATTTCTGTTTGAAGACGGCTCCATATCAGGCGTCAATCTTGCTGCCATGGCACGCAACATCACCACTGCCTTCACCAGCACGGGCGAAACCCAAAAAACGGACTTCGCCGAATTGTCCGGCACCTTCCAGATAAAGAACGGTGTCCTCACCAATAACGATTTGTCCATGCTGAACCCGTTCATCCGCCTCACCGGTGCAGGTACTGTTCAGCTGCCACCCCAAACCTTGAACTACAGGATAGAGCCGAAACTAGTGGCGACATCAACAGGGCAAGGCGGATCTGAGGCCGCCGGGATCGCCGTGCCGATCATTGTGTCAGGACCCTGGGATAACCTTAAATTTGCCCCTGACCTTGCGGGTGTTCTTAAAAATGCTGCGAACCCTGAAGGTATCAAACAATTGATTGAGGGCGCCAAAGGATCGGACGGCGGATTGAAAGATATCCTTAAAGGGGTGAAGGACAAAGACCCTGATGCCGTCAAGAGCCTACTGGATGCCGCAGGTGGATTATTTGGCAAGAAAAAATAGCGGAAAACCACGTCGCCAAAGAGGGTAGCTTTTTGGCACGCTTTTTCAGGTTACATAAAAAAAGGAAATAAACGCGATGGCCGTGCATTCTAAGAATGATATCCGGGCAAATCTTCTTGACGATATCTATGCGACCTCTGCTCTCTCAAACGCCATACCCAAATACCGAATGCCGGACAGTGAAAATGACCCGGTTCAGGTCAAGCAAATCATCCATGATGAATTACTGTTGGATGGCAATTCCCGACAAAACCTGGCGACCTTTTGTCAAACCTGGCTGGAGCCGCAAGTGCATGAACTGATGGATGAATGCATGGGCAAGAATATGATCGACAGGGATGAATATCCGCAAACAGCTGAGCTTGAGGCACGCTGCGTCCATATGCTGGCAGATCTGTGGAATTCACCAGAGGCCGCGGATACGGTTGGCTGCTCAACCACGGGATCGAGCGAAGCGGCCATGCTTGGCGGTATGGCAATGAAATGGAACTGGCGCGACAAAAGAAAAGCCGCGGGCAAGTCTACAGATAAACCCAACCTGATTACAGGCCCGGTACAAGTCTGCTGGCATAAATTCGCCCGCTACTGGGATATTGAACTTCGGGAAATTCCCATGGAAGAAGGGCGTCTGTTAATGACCCCCGATGAAGTTCTGAAAAGATGTGATGAAAATACCATCGGCGTCGTCCCTACACTGGGCGTAACCTTTACCTGTCAATACGAGCCGGTGGCGGAAGTAGCCGCCGCTCTCGATGATTTGCAGGCCCGCACTGGCCTCGATATCCC
>NVRR01000161.1 GCA_002732675.1 Sneathiella sp.
CTGGCTGATCTGAAAGCGGCCTTGCCTGTCGACGGCGTTATGCTGTCGCTGCATGGGGCCATGGTCGCCCACGGGTATGATGATTGCGAAGGCGATCTCACCCATGGCGTCCGGGAACTTATCGGCCCGGATGTTCCCATCGCTATCGAGCTTGATCTGCATTGCCATCTCAGCCGCCAGTTTATCGACGATGTCACCGCCGTGGTCATCTATAAGGAATATCCGCATATCGACGCCGCACCGCGAGCAGAAGAACTCTGGTCGATCATGGAGGCAACGCTGGATGGTAAGGCCAAGCCGGTCATCACCATGTTCGACTGCCGTATGATCGGCGTTTATCACACAACGCGGGAGCCGATGATCAGCTTCGTCAAGAAGATGCAAGACGCAGAATCCGGGGACGGCGTGCTCTCCGTCTCTCTGGCCCACGGATTTCCCTGGGGCGATATTCCCGAAGAAGGCACGCGGCTGATGGTGGTGACCGATGGCAATGCGCCGCTTGGCCAAAAGGTTGCAGAAGACCTTGGGCGTGAGTTCTGGGCATTGCGCGATGTGGTGACGCCGATTTTTGATGATCTGGAGACGGCGGTCGGTAAATCGCTCAACCATTCGGGTAAGCCCATGGTACTGGCGGATATGGCAGATAATCCGGGCGGCGGGGCCGTCGGCGATTCCACTTTTATCACCAAAGAGCTGCTGGATAAGGGGGAGCGGAATTTTGCTGTTGGCTCCATCTGGGACCCTATTGCCGTTGGCATTGCCATCAGCGCCGGGGAGGGAACGGAAATAAACCTTCGCATTGGCGGCAAGATCAGCGCGGAATCCGGGGACCCGCTGGACGTGACAGCGACAGTGAAGAAAATCGTCAGGAACTGCGTTGTTGATGGCCTTGGCGAGTCCAAACGTAATCTTGGTGATGCCGTGTGTCTGGATGTGGACGGCGCGGAGATCATCATTCATTCCTCCCGCTGCCAGAATTTTAATCCGACGACCTTTACCGCCCTCGGCATCGATTATGCGTCGAAGAAAATTCTGGTGGTGAAATCCATGCAGCATTTTTATGCGGCTTACGCGCCCATCGCCGGAGAGGTGATTTATGTCGCCGCGCCCGGCACCCTCGCCTGGGATTTCAGTGTCATGCCTTATGATAAAGTGGCGCGTCCCGTCTGGCCGGTGGATGCCGATCCCTGGGCCACCAATGAAGAACGGCCCTGGTAACCGCTAAGCGGTGAGGGGACCGTGAAGGACAAATCATCCCCCGTTACCGGATGCGTAAAAGCGAGGGTGGTGGCATGAAGCTGCAACCGCTCCGCCATAGCCACTATCTCCGGCGGTGCATAAAGCGGATCGCCGAGGATAGGATGGCCGATCTCCGCCATATGCACCCGGAGCTGATGCGAACGGCCGGTGACCGGGGTCAGCTCGACTTCTGTCACGCCGTCCATGAAGCGAAGACGCCGCCAATGGGTGAGGGAGGGTTTACCGCTCTCAAAACAGACTTTCTGGCGCGGACGGTTGGGCCAGTCCTTGATAAGCGGCAAATCGACGGAACCTTCTTCAGCCACCATTTCGCCCGCCACCCAGGCGAGATAGCTTTTGCTGACGTTCCGCGATTGAAAAATTTTGCCCATGGCGCCGGTCATATGATCACCGCGCGCCAGCACCATAACCCCTGAGGTGCTCAGATCAAGCCGATGGACAATACGCGCGTCCGCATAAAGCGACTGATAGCGTGCCGCCACACAATCCTCAAACCCGGCCGGTCGGCCGGGTACGGACAACAGCCCGCTTGGCTTGTTGATCACCAGCAGATGCGCATCTTCAAAGAGGATATCCGTATAGGGGTCCATTGGCGGGGCATAGTCAATCATGCCCCTTTTTAACAGTTCGCCAGAATATCGCGACTGATAAATTGCTTCCCGCTATGCGCAATGAACTCGCTGTCGACGGCGGTTTATGGTGGGCCTTCGTCAAATTGCGGTACGCCATCGGGGATGACTTCCCAGGCCGCTTTCGAGCCGACGAATATATGTCGACCGATTTCTATCTCCGGATCACCGTTTACGCATCCCAAGGTAACCCCGTGAACATCGCCCTGAAATATACCGCAGAGGGTCGAGCCACAACAGCTACAGAACTGAAGACCGAATCCGTGCGTGCCGACAAATGATGTCAGCAGGTCCTGACCGGACAGCCAAGTAAAGCTTCCGGGCGTAACTTCTGCATAGGCAGACGCCTGAGAGCTGAACGCTTTTCGGCAGCGCGAGCAGTGGCAGGAGCGGGCATCGCGAAGGCCGTCCTTGACCCTGTATGTAATTTTGCCGCAAAAACATTCGCCTGTTATCGTCATTACTGTCGCTCCAATCCTGACACTATTAAAAATCGGGCCTCAATCGCTAAGAATATCGCGGCTGATAATCTGTTTCATGATTTCCGATGTGCCGCCGGCGATGCGGGCCATGCGGTTGTCGGCCCAGGCGCGGGTGATCGGATATTCCCACATATAGCCATAGCCGCCGTGCAGCTGTACGCAGTCATCCAGAACCTGACACATCATTTCGGTCGATTGCATCTTGGCCATGGCCGCATCGACAGCGGTCAGCTCACCTTTCAGATGGGTTTCGATACATTTATCCACGTAGGTGCGGAGCATGACGGATTGCGCCTTGATTTCCGCGAGCTTGAACTGGGTATTCTGGAAATCGGAGATGGATTTACCAAAGGCCTTTCGTTCCTTGGTGTATTGGATGGTCCACTCAAGCGCGGTCTCGACAACCGTGGCGGAGCGGACGGCGATGACCAGCCGTTCCTGCGGTAGCTGCTGCATCAGTTGTTTGAAGCCGCGCCCCTCAACACCCAGAAGATTGCTTTTCGGCACCCGCACGTCATTAAAGAACAGCTCCGACGTATCCTGCGCCTTGTAACCGGCTTTCTCCAGATTGCGGCCGCGGGTGAAACCGGCGCGGTCGCCCTCCACCAGCACCAGCGACACTCCTTTGCCGCCTGCGGCCGGATCGGTCTTGCACGCCAGCACCACCAGATCAGCGAGCTGGCCGTTGCTGATAAACACCTTCTGGCCGTTGATCACATAATCATCGCCGTCGGCAATGGCGGTGGTGCGGATATTTTGCAGATCCGATCCAGCGCCGGGCTCTGACATGGCGACGGCGGTGATCACCTCACCGCTGATGAGCCCCGGGAGCCATTTCTGCTTCTGCTCCTCGGTGCCATAGGCAGTGATATAAGGCGCGACGATTTCTGAATGCAAATGAAAGGCGGGACCCGTGGCCCCGACGCGGGCCAGTTCCTCGGTAAAAATAGCCCCGAAAGTGAAATCAACGCCGGCGCCGCCATATTCCTCTGGCACCGAACAGCAAAGAAACCCACCGGCGCCAGCCTCGCGCCAGACCTCGCGGCTGACCTTCCCGGCCTTTTCCCAGTCCGCATGGAAAGGGGCCACCCGTTCCTCCACGAATTTGCGGGCAGACGCCCGAAAGAGATGGTGTTCTTCAACGAAAAGCGTGCGCGGTATCATCGGGATTCCCTTGTTTTATTATTATTGCGGCGATTACCATAATTATAATTCATTTATGATTGAATGTAAATTCAAGGCCGAGCAGAAACCTGTTAATTTACGTCGTGCCTATATGTCTTTCCAAAACAACTACTTATCCCAATTACCCAAGTGGGGTAGTTTCTGAATTTTTATGGTTAATTTCTGCATTAAAACAATGGTTTGCATTTTTACTAAAATTTTAGTAAAAAATCTACATACACGAGTGCTCAGAGATATCATTGCTCTAAACAGTAATCGTATTTTGTTATTATAGGAAAATTGATATGAAGAAAATGATTGGACTGGCCGTTGCGGCCGTAATGCTATTTTCCGGGGCCGCCAATGCCGCGGTATATCGCGTCGATTTCGCCGGATTGATTGACGACGGAACCTTCGACGGATATTTCACCTTTGATGATACAGGGCTGGATTTAAACGCGATGAATTATAATTTTGGCGCTAGCTTTGAAACAAATCTTGAATTCAATTACGCCTCCACGGGTGCCACGGGAAGTTTCGATGAAACAACGGCCGGTGTTTATTTTTTGGAGTTTGACAATGGTAGCTTGACGAACTGGGGTATGGGTGGAAACGCAACAGGAATAAACGGTTTTGTCCAGTCCACAGGGTTGCTTGATTTCCGTTTGTTAAGCCCTGGGTACAGTGGGAACAGTTTTTTGCAAACAGTGAATGCAGGACCACAATTTGCTTTAAGAGAACGGGAATGGGAAGCTGTTGAAGTTTCCGCTGTTCCGCTACCTGCTGCCATCTGGATGTTCGGGGCCGGGGCGCTCGGTCTTCTCGGTCTCAGGCGCCGTAAAAAGCAAGAAGCGGCGGCGCTGCAATCCGCATAAGTCACGCATCATACCCTAATATTTAAAACCCGGCTCTGTCCGGGTTTTTTAGTGCCGCGCTATGTTTGGGATATCTCGTCTGTCTTGGCGATGAGGCGGGGCGTGCTTGGCAATGAGCGGGGGCGAGCAAATGGGATGTCATGAAATCTGTAACAATAAAGAAAATATGGAAGTATAGTATACGTTACTTTAGAATTTATCTTATTGATTTTCAGTCTTTTCGGTGAATATAAAATCTTGATAATGCTTTATTTAAAACACTTTAAATAATATCCAAGTACTTACATTATTAGATTGATTTTAAAATCTTCGGATTGACTTGGCTGTTCATAAATCGTTAGATGTTGTCATGCAGCATTTATGAATTACGCACCGATAATGTCGCCATCCGGCGGCTGATTAAGATAAATTTGGGTCGTAAAACGAACAAAATGGCCGGAATATTAATGTGACACTGAAACTTGGGAAATTAAAGCCGAGGTAAATCGGCGACACCAGAAGCAGTCACGCCATAAGACTTAAGCCAACAGGGAGATACATAATGACCGAAACCAAGACCGATCACGAAACGACAGAAGCCGTGCATCCGCTCATCGCGGGCGTGAAGGAACAGTTTAAAAGCGGGAAAATGGACCGCCGGGAATTTTTACGGACCTCAACCTTACTTGGACTATCCGCAACGGCGGCTTACTCCTTTGTCGGGATGGTTGACCCGACTATTGAGGCCGCAGCGGCAACACCGAAAAAGGGCGGCATTTTGAAATGCTCCATGGTCGTACAGGAAATGACAGACCCCGCCACGTATTCCTGGGTGGAAAAATCCAATGTGGCCCGGCAGATTTGCGAATTCCTGACCATTACCGGCCCTGACAATGTGACACGGCCGTATCTGGCGGAAAGCTGGACCGCATCGGATGACCTGAAAACCTGGACGTTCAATCTGCGCAAAGGCGTTAAATGGCATAATGGTGATGATTTCAATGCAGATGACGTTGTGTTCAATGTCACCCGCTGGCTTGATCCGGCTGTTGGCTCCTCCAATATCGGTTTGTTCGCCTCAATGGTGACGACCACGGGTGAAGGCGATGCCGCCAAAAAATCCATGACGCCGGGCGCCGTCGAAAAAATCGATGACCATACAGTTCGCTTCAACCTGAATTCAGCGGTTCTGTCCATTCCGGAAAATCTTTATAACTATCCAACGATGATTGTGCATCGGGACTTTAAGGGCGACCTTTCTAAAGAGCCTAACGGCACCGGACCTTTCACCCTGACAGAGTTTGCTGTTGGCGAAAAAGCCATCCTGCGCCGGGTGGATCAGCCTTATTGGGGCGGTGAAGTCTATCTGGACGGTATCGATTACTACGATCATGGCGCGGCGTCGGCTGCACAGCTCGCGGCGGTTGCCTCCGGTCAGGTGGATATGAACTATGAGTTCGATATCGCCTCCCTGGCGATGGCAGATTCCATTCCCGGTATGAACGTGTTTAGTGCCCGCACCGCCCAGACTGGCGTCATGCGGTTCCGTACCGACAAGAAACCGTTTGATGACAAGCGGGTGCGTCAGGCGATCATGCTTTGCGTCGATGCGGAAAAATATAATGAGCTTGTCTTTGGCGGGCGCGGTGATGTGGCTGAACATCATCATGTGTCGCCGATCCATCCGGAATATTATGCGCTGAACCGCAGGGAAGCGGATATCACGAAAGCCAAACTATTGTTGGCGGAGGCTGGATTTGCCGATGGGCTTGAAATTACCATCGGCCTTGGAAATACAAATGGTCCTTGGCAGCAGCAGGTCTGCGAAATCCTGAAAGAGCAACTTAAACCAGCGGGAGTTACCCTCAACCTCAACCTAATGCCGGCGTCCAAATACTGGGAAACCTGGCAGACGGCGCCGTTTGGCTTTACCGCCTGGACCCATCGTCCGCTCGGCACCATGGTTCTCAGCCTTGCATACCGTAGCGGTGTTCCGTGGAATGAGACGGCTTACGATAATCCGGAATTTGAAAAAGCTCTGGATGCCGCCGAAGCCTTGGTGGATGCAGAAGAACGCAAACTGGCGATGAAGAAAGTAGAAGAAATTCTGCAAGAGGATGCGATTATGATCCAGCCCGTCTGGCAGCCAAAAATGTTCTTGGCGAACGACAAGATAATAGGGCTGGCGGCGCATCCGACGCAATATCATCAGTTCTATAAAGTCTGGATAGACAGCTAACATCACGTGGAGAAAACAAGGGCACCCAAAGTGCCCTTGTTTTTTTAATGATTACTTTGTCCTTCGGGGGGGCTTTCCATGTTGATTTTGGCGGCACGACGTTTAGTTTCCATGGCCTTGATTATGGTCGTTATTTCCTTCACTCTTTTTTCCATTTTTGAAAGCGACAAACTGGCCGTTGCCGGTAAGGTTCTGGGGCCCTATTCCAGTACAGAACAGCGCGAGATCTGGCTGGAGAACAACGGCTATAACGAACCCTTTGTCGAGCGATATTTCACCTGGGTTGGCAATGCTCTGGTTGGGGATTTCGGCTCCTCCATTCAATTCAAAGTGCCCGTATCTGATATTATGTGGTCGCGGCTCGGCAATACCGGTATTCTCGCCGGTCTCTATATGCTGTTTATGATCCCGCTCTCCCTGACCCTCGGGGTGATTGCCGGTATGAAGGAAGGATCGGTGCAGGATCGGGTGATCTCTGTCGGATCGGTGCTAACCACCTCGGTCCCCGAATTCGCCTCTGCCACTTTCTTTACCTCCGTTTTCGTCTTTTCTCTGGGTTGGCTCCCCGGCACGTCGGCCAGGACCAATGGTTTTAGCTGGGCGGAGATATTCCT
>NVRR01000162.1 GCA_002732675.1 Sneathiella sp.
GTTGAAGTCACGCAGCAGCTTGCGCGCCGCTTTACGGGCGGAGAGTTCCATTGCGTTGATAAGGGCGGATTTTCTCGCCATGGGATTGACCTGACTCTAAAACGGGAAGGGAAACTTATATGACTAAAACTACACAAATTGGGGCGGCCCGGTTATTCCGTCCGCTTCAGATACTCGTTGGTTTCGGTGTTGACAATGATTTTCTCGCCGGTCCCGCAGAAAGGCGGCACCATGATGCGCAGGCCGTTTTCCATAATTGCCGGCTTGTAGGAGGAGGCGGCCGTCTGGCCCTTCACGGTCGGTTCTGTTTCGGTAATCTCAAGCGTTACCTGTTCTGGCAGGATCACGGACAGCGGGCTGTCGTCATGAAATTCGATTTCCACTTCCATGCCGTCTTGCAGATATGCCACGCTCTCGCCCATCATATCCTTGGCGATGGATACTTGCTCATACGTGCTGTTATCCATGAAGGTGAGCATGTCGTCATCGGCGAACAGGAACTGATGAGCTTTCTGCTCCAGCCGGACTTTCTCAACAGATTCAGAGGCGCGGAAGCGCTCGTTCAGCTTGGTGCCATCACGCAGGTTTTTCAGCTCCACCTGCAAATAGGCGCCGCCCTTGCCGGGCTGCGTATGCTGGATCTTGACCGCGACCCAAAGGCCGCCTTTATGTTCGACCACATTACCGGGGCGAATGGCATTTCCGTTTATTTTCATGATTAAGCTCGTTCTGGCATTAAAAAATCTGGCCGGACCCTATCAGGTTGCGGCCCACTGATCAATCACCCGGTTAAAGGCCGCGACACCGGCACCGGCACCGCCTTCATAGTCCCAGACACCACTGGCGACGCAAAGGAAATCGGCGCCGCTTTCCAGAAGACCCAGGGCATTGTCCGCTGTGATCCCACCAATGGCGACGCAAGGGACGACGGCGATATCGGACCACCATTTCAGGATCGACGGGTCAGCCTTGGTCGTTGCGTCCTTGGTGGGGGAGGGAAAAAACGCGCCGAAGGCTACATAATCCGCGCCCTTGTCAGCAGCATCCATGGCGAGGTGCTTCGATGCCTTGCAGGTGACGCCGACGATGGCGTCGGGACCCATAATCCGGCGGGCGTCGGCATAGGGCGTGTCATCCTGCCCGACATGAACTCCGTCGCAGCCGAGATCAGACGCAGCCTCGGGGTCGTCATTCAAGATAAAGGCAACATCATGGGCTGCGGCGATGGGCATCAGCCGTTTCGTTGCTTCGCGGATTTCTTCGATGGGGCGGTCTTTCAGGCGCAGCTGAAAACAGGCGACATCGCCCGCGTCGAGCGCCTTGGTGAAAGCACCCTCAAATTCGTCGAGATTGATTGTCGCCGGGGAGAGCAGATAAAGACGCGGCCGGACTTTATTGTTATTTGTCGATGGCATTTACGCGTTCGCTTCCATGTCAGCGTTATATTCTCCGTCGCGGGCGGCACTGGTGAGGCGGGCCCGGGTGAGGAACGCGGCTTGTGCAGCCTCGACATTCGCGGGTTTACCTTGCCAGACGGCAAGGGCGGAGGCTTGCAGGGCGCGGCCAAAGGAATAGCTGATCTCCCACGGTTGGCGGCCCAGCTGGTTCATGGCATTGAGATGCTCGGTCGCCTGCCGCTCCGGTTGACCACCGGACAAGAAGACAATGCCGGGCACAGCAGTGGGAACGGTCTGGGAAAAGCAATAGAGGGTTTTGGAGGCGACTTCGTCAACACCAGCCTGTTCCGGGCAATCCTTGCCGGAGACAACCATATTGGGTTTCAGCAGCATCTGTTCCAGCACGACACGCTGTTTATAAAGCTCGTCAAACACAGCTTTCAAAGTTGTTTCCGTCGCCGCATAGCATTCATCAATGGAGTGATCGCCATCCATCAGTACTTCAGGCTCGACGATGGGGACGATATTCGCTTCCTGACAGAGCGCCGCATAGCGGGCAAGGGCATGGGCATTGGCGTCGATGCAATACTGGCTCGGCGCGCCATCGCCAATGGAGATAACCGCCCGCCATTTGGCAAAACGAGCCCCGAGGTCATGATACTCTGCCAACCGCTCGCGCAGCCCGTCAAGGCCTTCCGTCACCAACTCACCGTCGGAGAAGGCGAGGGGTTTTGCGCCCATATCCACCTTGATGCCGGGGATAATATGTTGATCCTCCAGCAGGGTAGTCAGTTGGCGGCCATCTTTCGCTGCCTGACGCAAGGTCTCATCATAGAGGATTACGCCGCTGATATAATCGCCCACGTCTTTGGCCGAGAACAGCAGCTCACGATAATCGCGGCGGCTTTCCTTTGTGCTGGCTGTCTTGATACTATCCAGCCGTTTTTTGATCGTGCCGGTGCTTTCATCGGCGGCGAGAATACCTTTGCTGGGCGCCACGAGGGCGGCAGCAATATCTTCCATATCCATTGTTCGAGGTCCTGCCTTAGAGAATTGTGGGCCTGTTAATTTGCGTTGTTAAGGGCTGTGACACCCGGAAGGTCTTTACCTTCCATCCACTCAAGAAACGCACCGCCTGCTGTTGAAATATAGGTAAGCTCTTCCGTGACACCGGCTTTCGCCATGGCCGCCACCGTATCGCCGCCACCGGCGACAGAAATCAACTGTCCGGCTTTGGTGAGCGCCGCCGCCTGTTTGGCAACGGCAATGGTCGCGGTCCCGAAGGGATCAATCTCGAAGGCGCCCAAGGGCCCGTTCCAGATCAGCGTTTTGCTGCCCGCAAGTTTGTCGTTCAGCAGCGCAATGGTGGCGGGGCCAGCATCGAGGATCATTTCATCCGGCGCGACATCGTCATATCCGGCGACGCGGTTGGCAGCACCCGCCTTGAATTCGGTCGCCAGTACCAGATCAATGGGGAGGACGATTTCGCAGCTTACCGTCTCGGCTTTTGCAAGAATGTCGTGGGCCGTATCCGCGAGATCATGCTCACAGAGGGACGCGCCGACGTCAATGCCTTGGGCATTCAGAAATGTATTGGCCATGCCGCCGCCAATCACCAGCAAGTCAACTTTTTCGATCAGATTGAACAGCAGGTCGAGTTTGGTGGAGATTTTGGCGCCGCCGACAATGGCCATGACGGGGCGGGCGGGATTTTCAAGCGCCGCGCCAAGCGCGGTCAGTTCCGTTTCCATATTGCGTCCGGCATAGGCGGGGAGCAAATGCGCGAGGGCCTCGGTTGAGGCATGGGCCCGATGCGAGCAGGAGAAGGCGTCATTGACGTAGATATCGCCGAGCGCCGCGAGGCGTGCGGCAAAGCCCGGATCATTTTCCTCTTCCCCCGCATGATAGCGGACATTTTCGAGCATAATGACGGCGCCGGCCGACAAGTCGGCGATCTGCGCGGCGACATCAGCGCCAACGCAGTCATCAGCGAAGGCGACGGTGGCGCCCAATTTTGTCGCAACGCCGTCTGCGATAGAACGCAGCGACATTTCCGGAACGCGCACCCCTTTGGGTCGACCAAAATGGCTAAGCAGGACGACTTTTGCCCCGCCGTCCACGAGTTCTTTAAGGGTCGGGAGTATGCGTTCGATCCGGGTATAGTCCGAAATCGCGCCGTCCTGCATGGGGACATTGAGATCGACCCGGACCAGCACGGTTTTCCCCGCCGGGTCCAGATCATCGAACGTTTTAAACGCGACCATTCCGATGGGCTCCCTTAACCGGCGTTGACCATGGCAATTGCCGTATCGCTCATCCGGTTGGAGAAGCCCCATTCATTGTCGTACCAGCTGAGAATCCGCACGAAAGTGCCTCCAACAACCTGAGTCTGAGGTAAATCAAACGTTGAACTTGCCGGATTATGGTTGAAATCTATGGAGACCAGCGGTTCGCTATTGACGTCCAGAATGCCTTTAAGGCGACCATTGGCGGCCTTGGTGATGGCCGCGTTGATTTCTTCAACCGATGTCGCACGGCTAGCGACAAAAGTCAGGTCGATCATCGACACATTCGGGGTTGGGACCCGAATGGAGGTGCCATCAATTTTGCCTGCCAGTTCCGGCAAAACCAGACCAACGGCTTTTGCGGCGCCAGTAGATGTCGGGATCATCGACATGCCCGCCGCCCGGGCCCGGTGCAGATCGGAATGCAGGGTATCGAGAACTGGCTGATCGCCGGTGAAGGAATGAACCGTGGTCATGAAACCATGGGTGATGCCAACGGCTTCGTTCAGAACTTGCGCCACTGGTGCCAGACAATTTGTGGTGCAGGAGGCGTTGGAGATAACCGTATGACCGGCTTCGATCTTGTCATCATTGACGCCGAAAACAACGGTCAGGTCAACGTCTTTGCCCGGTGCCGAAATCAGCACTTTCTTGGCGCCAGCGTCGATATGCAGGGCGGCCTTGTTGCGCTGAGTAAAGATGCCTGTGCATTCAAAGGCAATATCGACATTGAGCTCACCCCAGGGCAGATCGGCAGGATTGCGCTCTGCGGTCACCCGGATCGGACCACGGCCCAGATCAATGCTGCTTCCAGAGACTGTTACCGTGCCCGGAAAGCGGCCATGCACACTGTCATAGCGCAAAAGATGGGCATTTGCTTCGACTGAACCCAGGTCATTGATGCCGACGACGTCGATATCGGTCCGGCCAGATTCGTAAATCGCCCGCAGAATATTCCGGCCAATACGTCCAAATCCGTTAATTGCTACACGAACAGTCATGTCTTTCTACTCCTGATATCTAGGGGACGGTCACAATGCCGCCTCGATCCAAATTAAAGTCTGTCTTTTGCGGCGGTGACAATAGCCTCTGCGGTAATGCCGAAATGTTTGTAGAGGTCGCCGGCAGGGGCGGAAGCGCCGAAACTATCGATGCCGATAACGGCGCCCTTCAACCCGGTGTATTTCGCCCAGCCCATGGTACAGGCGGCCTCAATGGCGATTTTGATGGTACCGGGGCCAAGGGTCGCGGTTTTATACGCGAGATCCTGCTGATCGAACAGTTCCCAGCAGGGCAGGGAAACAACACGGGTGCCGACCCCATCTTTTTCCAGCCTTTTCTGAGCGTCCACGGCAATGGAAACTTCAGATCCGGTTGCGAGGATGGTTACCTTGGGCTCCAGATTAGCCGCCGAAATCTCATAACCGCCTTTGGCCGACAGATTTTCCGCCGTGTGACTGAGGCGCAAGAGCGGCAAACCCTGACGGCTTAAAGAGAGCACCGATGGTGTGTCCGTGGTTTTCAGCGCCTGCTGCCAGCATTCCGCGGTTTCCACCGCATCGGCGGGACGATAGACATTGAGGTTTGGCATTGCCCGGAGGGCGGCCAGATGCTCCACCGGCTGATGGGTCGGGCCGTCTTCGCCGAGGCCGATGCTGTCATGGGTCATGACATAAATCACCCTGAGTCCCATCAAGGCAGAGAGCCGGATGGCCGGACGGGCATAGTCGGTGAAAACCATAAAAGTCCCGCCATAGGGGATGAAACCCTTATGAAGCGCAAGGCCGTTCATAATCGCGGCCATGCCGAATTCCCGCACGCCATAGTAAATATAGCGCCCGGAGAAATCGTCGGGTGTTATCGGGTTCAGTTGCGACGTTTTGGTCAGGTTGGAGCCGGTAAGGTCAGCCGAGCCGCCAACGGTTTCCATGATATGTTCGTTGATGACGTTAAGTGCTTCCTGACTGGATTTGCGTGTCGCCCAGCCCGGCGCGTCGTTGCTCAGACGTTCCTTATGGTCCGCGATAACGTCATCAAAATCGGCAGGAAGATCTCCTGACTGGCCTTTATTGAAGAGGTCGCGTTTTTCTTCACTGAGCGTCGCCAGGGATTGTTCCCATTCGGCGGAAAGTCGGGCGCCCTTGGTGCCAGCAGTACGCCAGCAGTCCAGGACCTTAACAGGAATATCGAAGGCCGCATGGGGCCAACCCAGCGCTTTTCGCGCCAGAGTGATTTCGTCCGTGCCGAGGGGTGCGCCGTGAGCCCCCGCCGTTCCCTGTTTGTTGGGCGCGCCATACCCAATTGTCGTGCGACAGGCGATCATCGATGGTTTGTTGACGGTCTTGGCCAGGGCAATGGCTTTTTCGATCTGATCGGCATCATGGCCGTCGACTTCCTGAACATCCCAGCCCGCAGCCTCAAACCGCTTTTTCTGATCATCAGAGACGGATAGCTCAGTCGCGCCATCGATGCTGATGGAATTATCGTCCCACAGCAATATCAGTTTGCTGAGGCCCAAATGTCCGGCGAAGGAGATGGCTTCATGACTGATCCCCTCCATCAGGCAACCGTCACCGGCGATCACGTAAGTGTAATGATCAACGATGGATTTGAAACGGGCGGCGAGCATTTGCTCGGCCAGCGCCATGCCCACGGCGGTCGCCAGACCCTGACCCAGTGGGCCGGTTGTGGTTTCTATGCCATCGGCATGTCCGTATTCCGGATGACCGGCCGTCTTCGAGCCCAACTGGCGGAAATTTTTGATCTCCTCCAGTGTCATGTCCTTGTAGCCGGTCAGATACAAAAGTGAATACAGCAGCGCCGATCCATGGCCCGCGGACAGGACAAACCGGTCACGATCCGGCCAGTGGGGCTTCATCGGATCAAATTTCAAAAATTTCGAAAATAGCACTGTCGCCACGTCGGCCATGCCCATGGGCATACCCGGATGGCCGGAATTGGCTTGCTGGACCGCGTCCATGGAAAGCGCGCGAATGGCATTTGCCATATCGTTGTGCTTGGATGTATTCGGTGACGACTTCAGCCCGATTTCATTCATAGTTGGCTCATCTTTAATCCACCTGTGACGATTTCCCTGATCCGGCCGGGTGCCCAAAATGCCGGGCGGCGGCGGGAAGAATGGTTTTCAAGTCACAAGTGCCCATTAGCGGGGTTGGTTTCAATATGCATCGACGATTCACGCGGGGCCGACCCGGTTTTGATGTCATACCCGGCCGCATTTTCACGCGGCAGATTGCCCTGACGGTCGGGTGGCCTTTGGGAATCGGGGCGAAGATGCCGCCCAATGACTTGTACGTCAACTGCTTAGTTATCGCGAAGGCCCGGTTTCCGCATAAAAGTGCTGTGAGCAATTGTGTTGACGTATGTTATGGCTTGATCGTATTGTTGAAGATGAAGGATTTCATGTAACTAGATCAAAGCAATGTGAAAAAATCTCATGGGGAATGACGAAAACACCGAATCAAGAATTGAAGCTGCGATTGCGCGATTGCAGGCGGCGGCGGGTGTCGTTGTTGACG
>NVRR01000163.1 GCA_002732675.1 Sneathiella sp.
AGTCGGGATATGATAAATATCATGTCATCATCAATGCTGTTGTCGCTCCTTGAAAAGCTGCCCGGTCGTGAACTCAAGTTTGCACCGGGTGAAGCGGTTTTTCATCTTGGTGGTCCGGTCAAGAGCCTCCACCTTGTGCGCTCCGGCACCATTCACCTCGCCCGTTATCAAGACAACGGCTCAGCCCTGTTTCTCCAGAAGGCTGAGCAAGGCGCAATACTGGCTGAGGCTTCGCTCTATTCCGCCCACTATCACTGCGGAGCTGTCGCGGAAACCTACAGCGTGACCTGGGCTATTTCGCAGGATGAGATGGCTCGAAATATTCTCGGGAACCCCATTCTTGCAGATGCTTGGTCGCGGCATCTCGCGCATGAGGTCCAGCGGGCCCGCCTTCACTCGGAAATCCTGTCCCTTAAAACGGTGGCGGCTCGTTTGAATGCCTGGATAGACTGGCATGGCGCCCTTCCTGAAAAGGGCCTTTGGTCCTCTGTTGCCTATCAGATCGGCGTCAGCCCTGAAGCACTTTACCGAGAAATTGCTAAGCGACGAAAAAGTATGCCAGGCACGTAGTATGCTGAATACTCTCGGGAAGAACCACATTGAGTTGATAAGATACTAAAACAGCTTGTGAAAAAGGATTAATTTTGTCTCCAAAGCTCAATATTGCAGCTAATCCACGCGGACTGAAAATCCGCGTGTCGGTGGTTCGCTACCGCCCCTGGCACAATTATATAGTATATATTCATACGATACCTACTATATGTAGTGTTTTCAGGGCCTTTCACAGGCCCTTTTTGCGTTGCACAGAAATTGCACATAATTCTTTCTGATATAGAATATATCCTTTTAAAAACAACGCTTGATCGTAAAATTGACTGCTTTTAATTTAGCCTTTTGATAGCCCCATAAGTTATATCAAGGCGATCGATAATATTGCCTTTTTAAAGGCCCATTTTCAAAGGAAAGGATGAATGAAACAGCATAGGGTAAATTTAACAGCAGTATGTAATGGCAAGGTAGAGATTTATAATCGTACAGACACCAAGAGAGCTGTCTGGCACGCAAGAATGAACAATCCAGACGGTAAGGGCTATTTGGTCAAACCCCTGGGAACACTGGTTAAGCACGAAGCGGTTGAACTGGCGTATGACTGGCATCGTGACATCAACAACAAGCTTAAAAATAATCTGGCCCTGAACAACCGCAGGGTCAGCCAGATGTGTAAAATCTATCTGCATCAGTTGGAAAACAGCGTCAAAAGGGGGCCGTTCCAGAGCGGCAGTTGAACCCGCCTCCTTTTGGGTCGTTTGGTTAAGCCGCGAGAACAATACCTCCTTCAGCGAGATCGTCTTTGTGATTACCCTCAAGAACCAGGATATCGCCTGCGGCTTCATCAAATGTAAGGATCATATCACCTGACTCTTCCACCGCATTGTCGATCATCGTCGCAGCGAAACCCCCAATAGTAATGCCATCGCAACCAAGGGGGAATCCTGAACAGTATCGTTACCAGAGGAGAAGACGAAGACATCAGCGCCATATCCGCCAATCAGGAGATCATCACCGGCACTGCCCGCGAGGATAAATTCGCCGCGGCAAAGTCAGGAGGTTAGCCGTCCTGCTTCTTTTTCTGTAGTTTCAGGCCTTCGACCTGCTCGATGGTAATAAAACCGGCTTTATCGGTATCGGCATTATCAAAGCGCTCCATAACGACGGCTTCGTACTCGGCGCGGGAGATTTTTCCGTCACCGTTTGTATCGAAGCGTTCCATGACATAGGCAGCGCGTTTTTCCTGCTTCATGGCATGCTTTTCAGCCCGTTTTATCCCCCGAAACGCCTTGGCTTCTTCCTGACTTATTGATCCGCTGCCATCCTTGTCCAGTTTGTCGAACATTTCCTGCTGGCGAGCGAGCATATCATCTAGGGTAATGGAGCCGCTATTATCGACGTCCATCTTGTTGAAGCGTTCCGTGGTTTGAACGGTCATTTCTTCAATAGTAATCTGACCATCTTTATTGACATCGACATGTTCGAACATCTTGGCGCCATGCGGCCCCTTGTGAGGACCATCTTTCGCGGCAAAAGCAACGACGGGAAGTGCGAGAGCGGCAATCAAGCTGCCGACAATAATTTTGTGTTTCATGACTTTAAGTCTCCTTGTTTGATTGACTTATCTTTTCAACGAATACCCCGCTGGCATTCCGTCGCATTTTTTCAATTTTTTTTCTGGCGTCAAATTCAATTAGTATTATTGAACAATGTTCATTTTTAAGTATAGTGTTCAATAATACTAATTGAATTTGGAGGCCGTTCCCAAGTGATAGAAAACCAGCAAGGCCGTGAAAGTCGGCGAACCGGACTTCAAACGTTTAAACGGCGGCAGATACTGGACGCCGCAAAGCGGCTCTTTGTGGATCAGGGGCTGGACGGGATCACCATGCGCGGCATTGCGCGGGAAGCAGGTTATTCTGTTGGGGCGGCCTATGCCTATTACAAATCGAAAGACGATATTTTTAAGGACCTGCTGGCCGAAACGATAACCGAATTGGGACGGCATATTAAAATGTCAGCGCCCGCCACCGGGAACCCGACGAAGATCATCACCAGGACTTTCGCTGCTTTTCACGGGTACTTCCTGTCGCATCCTGAGGAGCAAAGACTATGTCTGTCGCTATTTTACGGTACCTCTCCTCCCTCAGATGAGGATTTAACGGGCAGGGTTTTAGATCGAAAACTATTGGGAATTCTCGGGTATCTCGCAAATACTCTGCACCAAAACAGCAATCTCTCAGCATCAGAGGCCCAAACAGAAACCGTCGACGCCATTGCCCATATAGCGGGCATATTGCTTCTGGGGTCCAGCGGTCGCCTTGGCATTATGGGGCAGACGCCGGAAGAAATGATCGACCGCTATATGGATCAGATGCTATTAAGGGTCACGAGACAAAAATAAGAAGAAACCATCGGTGACAACAGGAGTTCCCCCGAATGAGTGGATATGTTGAAAGTTATCGCGGTCAAGTACTGGCCAGCGAATGTGACCTTCTGGGTCATATGAATATACAATTTTATATCTCACGGCTCAGCCAAGCGATCTGGAATATGTGTTATTTCGTTGGCATGGCGCCAGAGGAGATAAAGGGCAGCAAACGCGCATTGGCCACGGTCCACCAAGACAGCAACTACTTGTCCGAACTGATGGCAGGGGATATTATCCATATGGAAACAGCCGTATTGAAAGCGTCGACAAAAACCATCACATTCCGCCATAGGCTGATCAATAGCGCCACCGGCGATCCTGCCCTTACCAATATATCGACCGTCGCCTATATGGATTTGACCGCCCGAAAGGCCATTCCCCTGACGGAGGCGATGAAGATAAAAGTCAATGAATTGATGGTCGATGCCGAGGATGAAGCATGAGCAAGCTTATTTCCTGCTACCGCGGTGCCGTTGACGCCTGGGAATGCGACCAAATGGGCCATATGAATGTGCAGTTCTATATGGCCAAGGGTTCAGAAGCGTTCGCGCATTTACAAAATGCGCTCGGGCTCGACCCGGCACGTATTCGGAAAGAAAAACGTGGCCTGCGGTTTAAATCCCTCCGCACCCAGTATAAGTCGGAAGTCCATGCCGGTTCCGCCTTGCATGGCATCGCTGGCATTCGAAAGCTCGACGGCGACGTGATCCATGGCTTTATTCAACTGTTTGAAACTGCGTTTGATCGTCTTTCGGCCGTTTACGAATTTACGGCGCTATACACGAACCTTCAGACGGATGAGGCGTTGCCCTTACCCGGTGATCTGCGCGATCGCGCCCTCGCACTTGCGGACGATCATCCGGACATCTACCAGCCAGCCCCCTTTGTTGGCACGGTAATGCCGGCTCGGCCGCTGAAACATATGTTCGAAAGTAGCCGGTCGTCCGTCGATGTCTGGGAATGCGATATTTTCAATCATATTGAACATCGGCATATCGTCGGCTATTTTTCCGATGCCGCCACGCATATCATGGGATCCGTCGGCCTGACGCGCCACACAGTTCGGAGCCGCAATCTAGGCTCGGCAGCGCTCGATTACTATTCCGAATTTCACGCCCCCATCAAGATGTCAACGCCCGTCCTTTTAAAGAGCGGACTTATGGGAGCCAAGGGCAAGATATTCCGTTTCGGGCATCACCTTTTCGATCTGGACAGCGGCGAGATTGCCATCTCAACGACGGTTCTAGGGTGCTATTTCGATATGACGGCACGAAAATCTGTTCCATTGCCAGAAGAGTATGCGAACTTCCCCGCAGAGAAAGTGTTGGCCAAGCAGCTCTGAGCAGGTGATTTAGCTAGATTTCGGGCTGAATAGAAGCTTGATATAAGACCGATACCTTAGCCGCGAATGGCCTCGCCGATTACATGATCAACGGCGCCCATCCAACGCATTTCAGTAGTGACGTGCAAAAGAGCGGTGGTCGGCTTGGCCGGAGCGGCGACCTTCGGGCCAATGCCTCGTCGCTCTTGCAAGCCTCCCCTCTCCCGTTGTAATGCACGGCTTCGGAATTTGGTTACTGCTTGACGCACAGGAACCAAATAGACACCGCTCAAGGCATCACAAGTCCCGGCTGATCAGCTCTTTCATAATCTCGTTGGTGCCGCCGTAGATGCGTTGGACGCGGGCGTCGGCGTAGGCGCGGGCAACGCGGTATTCCCACATAAAGCCATAGCCACCATGGAGCTGCAGGCATTCATCGATGACCTTGTTTTCAAGATCCGTCGTCCAGTATTTGGCCATGGCGGAGGTCGTGACATCTAGCTCGCCGCGAAGCAGTTCCTCGATACATTTATCGACAAAAACCCGGGCGATCTGTACTTCGGTTTTGGCTTCCGCCAGTTTAAAACGGGAGTTCTGGAATTGTATGATGTTCTTGCCGAACGCAGTCCGTTCCTTAGTGTATTCGATGGTCTCCGCGAGCACCGCTTCCATGGTCGCCGTGGCACCGATGGCAATTTGCAGACGCTCCCAGGCCAACTCCTGCATCAAGCAGAAAAAGCCCTTGCCTTCACCGCCGAGCATATTGCTGGCAGGAATGCGGACATCATCAAAAAAGAGCTCCGCTGTATCCTGAGCTTTAAGCCCGAGCTTCTCTAGGTTACGCCCCTTGTCGAAGCCCTCGCGGTCCGCCTCCACCAGAAATAACGTTGTGCCTTTGGCGCCGGCCTCCGGGTCGGTTTTCGTCACGACAATCACCAGGTCCGACATTAAGCCGTTGGTGATAAAGGTCTTCGAGCCATTAATAATGTAATCATCGCCGTCCTTGACCGCGCGGGTTTTGATGCCTTGTAAATCCGATCCGGCGGCGGGTTCCGTCATAGCGATGGCGCCAATTATCTCACCCCGCGCCATTTTGGGCAGGTACTCTTTTTTCTGTTCTTCGGTCCCGTAGTTGAAGATATACGGCGCGACGATTTCTGAATGCAGGCCAAACCCCGGCCCCGTCGCACCCGCCCGCGCCTGTTCTTCCATCATGATGATGCTGTAGAGTTTATCCGCTCCTGCCCCGCCATATTCCTCTGGGATCGGCATACAGAGAAAACCCTGATTGCCCGCCTCCCGCCAGACCTCGCGGCTAACCTGACCGTCCTTTTCCCATTGGCTGTGATAGGGCGTGATATGCTGCTCATAGAAGTGCCGTACTGTTTCACGGAAGATGTTATGCTCTTCGCTGAAAATGGACCGTTCAATCATTGTCTCACCCCTGTTATTATTTATTTTACGATGGGCCGTATCGAAAATGACAATTTGTCAATATTGTCCGAGCTTACCCGTTTGACCCGTGTTACACCACAAAAAAAGGCGAGACAAACGCCCCGCCCCTTTTTTTATTAATCCTGCCAACCTGCCTTAAAAAGCGTCCGCGTCTAATTCCATCATGGTTTTTGACCCAGCGCTCATTTTGACCAGCAATGACGACACATCCGGGATCATCCGCTCAAAAAAGAAACGCGCGGTTACCAGCTTGGTTTCAAAGAACTGCGGGTCGTCTGTGCCGTCGGCCAGTTTCTGTTTGGCTATTTTGGCCATCTGCGCCCACATAAAGCCAAGCGCTACAAGACCAAACATGCGCAAGTATTCAGTTGAAGCCGCGCCAGCCTCATCAGGATTACCCATCCCTTTTTCGCCGATCAACGCCGTGCCCTGCTGCAATTTCGCAAAGGCTTTCGCCAGCGGCATGATGAAATCCTTCTGTTCCGGGTCCATCATATTTTCCTGAATGAAGGCATCCACTGGGTGGAAGAACTGGCGCAAATTCCGGCCCAAATTCTGCGGGAGTTTACGGCCCACAAGATCCAGCGCCTGAACGCCATTAGCGCCTTCATAAATCTGGGTGATGCGGGCATCGCGCACGAATTGCTCCATCCCCCATTCATGAATATAGCCATGACCGCCGTAACATTGCATAGCAGTCGCAGCAAGTTCAAAACCCATATCGGTGAAATAGGCCTTGATCACCGGTGTTAGCAGACTCAGCGCCTCATCGGCGGCGCGGCGACCTTCTTCTTCAGGATGCTTCTCCACCATATCCACTTGCAGCCCGGCCCAGAGACCAAGGGCCCGCGCGCCTTCGGTAAAGGCCCGGATCATCAGCAGATTGCGGCGGATATCGGGGTGAACGATGATCGGATCAGCGGCTTTTTCAGGCTCTTTCACCCCCGAGATTGAGCGGCCCTGAAGCCGATCTTTCGCGTAGACAACTGCGTTCTGATAGGCAACCTCAGCCTGAGACAGACCCTGAATACCAACGCCAAGGCGCGCGGCATTCATCATGGTGAACATGGCCCGCATGCCTTTATGAGCGTCGCCCAGCAGCCAGCCGGTTGCATCGTCATAATTCATGACGCAGGTGGAATTACCATGGATGCCCATTTTATGTTCGATAGAGCCGCAAGCAACGCCGTTACGGTCCCCTGGATTACCATCAGCATCCAACAGGAATTTCGGCACGATAAAGAGCGAGACACCCTTGATGCCGTCAGGCCCGCCCGGAATTTTCGCCAGTACCAGATGTATGATATTTTCGGCCATATCATGTTCACCAGCAGAGATGAATATCTTGGTGCCGGAGACCTTATAGGAGCCGTCTTCTTGTGGCACGGCCTTAGTGCGCATCAGCCCCAAATCGGTCCCGCAATGGGACTCGGTCAGGTTCATGGTGCCGGTCCATTCGCCCG
>NVRR01000164.1 GCA_002732675.1 Sneathiella sp.
TCCGAGAACGCCGCCCAATGTCTCCACCAGCCGGGTCTTGGCCAGCCCCGGAACCCCGATCAGCAGCGCATGGCCCCGGGACAGAAGTGTAATCAACGCTAACTCGATCACCTCCTCCTGACCGAAAATGAAATTTCCGATACCGGATCTGAGGTCTGCCATCTTCGCCGAAAGGCTATCGACCCGTTCAAGAATTTGCTGTTCAGTATGGTGATTTAGGGTCATGTTTCATTATTCCGATCAAAAAACAGCATAAGTTTTCCTGCTCATTTGATAGCCAGTCTCGAATATCCTAAATATAGTACATAAATAACGAGGGTTAAGGCCAAAATTATGACAGACGAGAAGAATCAGGACGGGCTCGGCGCGATTATCAAGCAGATACAGGGCCAAAAGCATCCGCCGGTGCATCTATGGAATCCGGATTTCTGCGGCGATCTCGATATGCGGATCGCCCGGGACGGCACTTGGTTTTATATGGGCTCGCCCATTGGCCGGAAGCCTTTGGTGAAGCTGTTTTCGGGGGTCATCCGGCTTGATGAAAATGAAAAATATTATCTGGTAACGCCTGTTGAGAAAATCGGCATTACCGTTGATGACGCACCGTTTGTGGCGGTCGAAATGTTTTGCGAAGGAGAAGGGCGGGAACAGATTTTGAGCTTCCGGACCAATGTTGACGATTTCGTGATCATGGATGCCGATCACCCGTTTCGCATCGAAATTGACCCTGAAACCAAGGAACCCGCGCCTTATGTTCGGGTGCGGAGCAATCTTGACGCGCTGATTGCCCGGTCTGTTTTTTATGACCTTGTCAATCTGGCGGCGGAAGAAGATATTAAGGGCAACCGTATTTTTGGCTTCTGGAGCAGCGGGCAGTTTTTTGAGCTTGGGTTAATGGATGACATTTTTGACAACAGATAATCACCTTTTTGCACAGACAATCCGCCCTAACCTTGAACCAATCCCGACGGACGTTTCACCGGCCCTGTATCCAAATGGAAAATATCGCGGGGATCATGACCTGAACCCGGCAGGCCCGCCGCTCGCGGACACGACATTTACGCCCGCTGCGGTTCTCGTCCCCATCGTCATGCGCGATGAAGGCATGACGGTGCTTTTGACGCGCCGGGCGAGCCATCTTGCAAAGCATCCGGGCCAGATCAGTTTTCCGGGTGGCCGGGCGGAGGAGGCAGACCAGAATGCCGTTGAAACCGCTTTGCGGGAATCTGAAGAAGAGATATCTTTACAGCCACATCTGGTTGAAGTTATCGGCGCGTTGAATACATATATAACCGTGACACGTTATTCGGTGACGCCGGTGGTCGGATTGGTCAAGCCTTCCTTTTCCTTGAAAGCTGAGGTGGGGGAGGTCTCTGAAATTTTTGAAGTGCCGCTGGACTTTCTGATGGATGCCAGTAATCGCAAAAAACATAGCGGATTTCACAATGGTGTTGAGCGGTTCTGGTACGCCATTCCGTTTAATGATTATTATATTTGGGGAGCGACAGCTGGGATGATCAAAGATTTGTCAGAGCGGATTGAATCTTCATGATCAAAGCAATTCTTTTTCATGGCATTCCTTTATTGCTCCCTTTTGTGATTTACGGGCTTTATCTTTACTTCGACAAGCGGGCAGGAGGCGATAAAGGCTGGGGCCGAAATTCCATCGCCATCGCCACCTTGGCAGGATTGGTTCTCATGGCAGTCAGCCTGGTGGCACTGGGGTTGGTCAGCGGTGTGTCGAGGGAGGGGACGGTGTATGTTCCGCCGAAATTTGAAGATGGCAGGATTATCGACTCTCAAATTCTCCCGGCCGAAGAAAAGAAGGACTGATTTTCCATGGGCAGCCTAAGCGACCTTGTCGATATTGCTGCCGTGCCGCCTTTGTGGAAGACCTGGCCGGAAACAGATAGGGTCGTGACGACCCTAGAAAATGCCGGTGGGACAGCGCGATTTGTTGGTGGCTGTGTCCGTGACGCCTTACTCGGCTTGGATACGGTGGATGTTGATATCTGCACCGATCTCACACCTGAAAAAGTCATGGCGGCGCTTGAAAAAGCATCTATCAAAGCCATTCCCACCGGGATCGATCATGGTACAGTGACCGCCGTTCTGGGCAAACATCATTTTGAAATCACGACTTTACGCGTTGACGTCAAAAGCCATGGGCGTCATGCCGATGTCGCCTTTACCCAGGATTGGGAGCAGGATGCGACACGTCGGGATTTCACCATCAACGCGATATATATGGATCGGGAAGGACAGCTTTTTGATCCCATAGGCGGAATTAAAGATCTGAAATCAGGCTCTGTCCGCTTTATCGGCAAAGCGGAGGACCGAATTCGTGAAGATTATTTGCGGGTCCTGCGGTATTTTCGGTTTTTTGCGCGCTTTAGTAATCGGAACCCCGATCCCGTGGCGCTGGCGGCCTGCCGCGCTGCCAGCGGAAACCTTGGCAATTTATCCGCCGAGCGTATTCGCAAGGAATTCCTATCGTTGCTGTCCACCGACGCGCCGGGTTTATCCATAGAGTTGATGGCGGATACGGGTATTTTGAAAGCGCTCATCGGTCCCGATTTAGACCTTGCACTGTTTCAGGCACTGATTTCCCTATCCGTACCATCCGATGAAATGCAGAGGCTGGCGAGCCTGCTTGGTGGCGCGCGGGGAAAAATTGAGCAGGTTGTAGACCGATTGCGGCTTTCCGGTCGGCAGAAAAAACGGCTTATTTCCATGGCGGAGCAGGATATCTCGGACGGCATGTCAAAACAGGATAGGGCTGCCGCGCTCTATCGGTTGGGGCCAGCGACTTTCACAGACCAGACGATTTTACTCTGGGCGCGAAACTCGGATAACGCAGAGTTCGCGATATATCTGGAGGAGGCGCGGGGGTGGTCATCGCCGACATTCCCGGTGACCGGCACTGATTTGCTGGCGCGCGGGCGGGAAGCAGGCCCGGAAATGGGCAGGCAGTTGGCAGCGTTGGAAGACATTTGGGTGACATCAGGCTTTACGGCGACAAAAGCCCAATTGCTGGATCGGCTCACCTGACGCCCAAAATCCAGCCTTCTTCAGTCCGACATTTCTCTTGCTCTTGCCGTGACAGCCAATCCGGTGCGGCGAACAACGCCTTGGCGGTCCCAGCTCGCTGATGATCGATAAACCAGTCCCGACAGGCCAGCACCTGCCGCGCGTCCTTGATCGCATGATCATAGGTGTCATGGGCGTTAAGGCTCGGCCATATTTCTGTGAGGATAATGCCATCCAGATCCGCATCCCATCGTGTTTCAAATGGCCAGTATCTTGTGGCCATCGCGAATTCGGGATCACCGCCAAGATCGTGAAGGCATTTAAGGCCCGTCAACGTCTGGCTGCCCACGGATCCGATTGTGTATAATTTCCAGACCGCCGAAATCGTGGTCTGTTTCTTGTTGTCACGAAGATGCTTTTCGACGATCCGCCATTCCTTGAAATTCTCCTGCAGAAAGGGAGGTTTTTTTGATGTAAGCTGATCCGATTGCGACGAGGGCGGGCATCCCCAGAACGGGCCGGGATGGTGGGGAGAAATCTGCTCGTTCAGACGTCCGGCAACGTCGAAACGATTGTTCGCATCCAATTCATCGGAAACCAGGTCCGAAGCAATTATCGCAGCAGCTTTCCGCCCGCCGCCCAAACCGCTGCCCGCCGGATATCCGAATGGAAAATCAAATCCGACAAATGCGGGTCCGGAACGGGTTCTCAATAAGTCCCGAATACGGGCCATGCAGGCCGCGCGGGTCCGGAAATATTCAGGCGGGGGCAGCTCAGTCGGGCTCGACCAGGCTATCCAACACCGATCCGAAGAAGGTTTTACAGGACCTGGCGATGCGGCCGCGGACCAGTCAACAATGATGACAAGATCAAAAATAACGGGTCGGCTCCTGACAGGTAATGCGGGAATTATGTTATAGTATGCGGAACTGGCAGCCTTGAAAATGACAAATTCTATTCAAAAATAGAGGACATACTATTGTTCGCAAGCAATTCGATGAAGGAGAATGTGATGAAACAAGTCCTGCTGGTCTCGGTGATGACCCTTTTTGTGGCGGTCTCGGCCCCGGCCGTTGCGCAGTCCAATGACAGCGGTGCAGAGACGCTGGCGATGGAGGGGATTGGCAAGCTGATGGATGCACTTGGCGTTTTTATTAAATCTATCCCGCAATATGAAGCACCGGAGATCCTGGAAAACGGTGATATCATTATCCGTCGCAAGAATCCCGAAGGTGAAAAGAAACCAGCGCCGAAGCTGGAAGAAACAAGAACCTGAGCTGTCATTAGATTTTGAATGTCATCGCGGAAATCGGATAGGGTGGAGGTAAGTTCATCTCTAAGCTACGTGTCAACACATTGAAAAGGAGCAGAACAATGGATACTGACACGAAAATTGCTGCGGTTATGACCCGTGATGCAACGAAGGACGGGCAGTTCGTCTATGCTGTGAAAACAACGGGTATTTATTGTCGTCCCTCCTGCCCGTCGCGCAAACCAAAGCCGGAAAACATCATGATTTACGGCGTGCCAGAACAGGCGGAAGCCGAAGGCTATCGTGCCTGTCTGCGGTGTCGACCGGATTTGGTGAAGATCGCAGATCCGAAACTCTCCCTCACCCGACAGATATGCCGCCTGATTGTTGCGCATTTCGAGGCGGTGCCAGAGGGGAAACTTTCCATGGCAACCCTGGCACTTGAGACCGGATATAGCGAAGATCATTTATCACGCAGTTTCAAAAAAATCATGGGAATATCTCCTGCCGACTTTTACGACAATATGCGGACATCCAATTTCAAGAAGAATGTGCAGGCCGGGGAAAGTATTTCCGGAGCCGCCTTTGGCGCCGGATTTGGCTCTTCCAGTCGGCTTTATGAAAAGGCGCATGCTCGCCTCGGCATGACCCCGGCCTCGTATGCGAAAGGCGGAGCAGGGGCCGAGATATCCTATTCCTTTGTTGACTGCTTTTTGGGGCGCATGCTGGTGGCCGGGACCCGAAACGGGATTTGTGCGGTCTATTTCGGAGACAATGACGACGCGCTGCTCGTGGAACTCACCCAAGAATTTCCAAAGGCCGAAATTGCCCCGGATGTCGGGCGGCTTGGCGAATGGTCGGCGGGGATTGTTGAGTTTCTGGAACGCACATCCGGGGACTTGCCGGATATTCCCCTTGATATGTATGGCACAGCATTCCAGCGGCGGGTTTGGCAGGAACTTCTTAAAATTGGCCCCGGCAAAACCAAGACATATCGTGACATTGCCGAGGATATGGGCCAGCCGAAATCGGCGCGTGCGGTTGGTCGTGCCTGTGCTACCAATCCGGTATCCCTGATTGTACCCTGTCACCGAGTGATCGGTACGGATGGCAAACTCCATGGATATCGCTGGGGATTGGAGCGAAAAGAAGCCTTGCGCGATTGGGAGGGTGCTGCCTAGGTCATAAACCCGGGATCAAGATGGCCCGGCATCGGCGAGCTTAACGGGCGTCTTGTTTTGGGTAAAACGGCGCAGGCTCGCTTCCTTTTTTCGGGCCGCCAGATGGGCCTGCTTATCGCGGTATGTTTTGCGGGCGTCGGCCATGCGAGCGTCCGTATCTTTGCGCCGTTCCGCCCGCCAGAATTTAAGCACTTTTTGCTTATACGGGATGTTATATTTCTGGGTGCGTGAATGATAGTGGGCGACCGCCATATTCCATGAACGGCTTTCCGAATGGAGCGATTTCAGCAATTCCGCCGCATATCGCGTATTGCGCGCCGGGTCGAGTGCAGCGTCCAGGTTTTCAAAAGCCTTGGGGTGAAAATGCAGGTTAATCTGCATGCAGCCGACATCAATATTGCTGACCCCTTTGGCTTTCAATTTTTGAACTTCGTCAATGGCCGCGGCTTTATTGGCGAGGTATCGCCCCCGGCCTTCGGCATAAACCGTCCAGGGCCAGGCAATAATTTCCTGTTTTCCTTTATGCCAGCGACCGGATTCTGCGTGCGAGATGGCCCGTAGAAGATGCTTTGGCAGGCGGTTCCTCGTCTCGGCTTTTCCGATCTCCGACTGGCAAACATCCAGCATCTCTGCGGCATTGGACGGAAAAGGCGTCGCGACGGCAATGGCCGGAATAGACCAGCCAAGGGCCAAGGTTGTCATCAGTATCATAAAGCGCATATCGCTCCTCCTTCTCAGGTAGAAGCAAATGCCGCGCCAGTTTTAGCTGTCGCCCTCAATATCCAGATTTTTTTGCATGATCACAGTATCGACCCATCTGTCATGCTTATACCCGACGGCCTCCAGAATACCGACGAGGCGGAAACCGAGAGAGCGGTGCAGGGCAATGGAGCTTCGATTGCCGGAATCGCCAATCACTGCAACCATCTGCTTTTTCCCGGCCGCCCGGCAATCGTCTATCAATTGCCGCAGCAAGGCCTTCCCGATGCCGTGACCTTGAGCGCTTTCGCTGACATAAACCGAATTTTCGACTGAATGGGAATAGGCTGGACGGGGGCGGTATAATCCAGCATAGGCATATCCCAGCACGATACCATCGCGCGTTGCCACTATGTAGGGAAGCTGTTGTTCCAATATACTGTTACGGCGGGCCGTCATTTCCAGGACATCCGGCGGTTCAATTTCGAAGGATCCTAGGCCTTGCCTGACGCTGATTGCATAAATTTCGGTTATTTCAGCAATGTCGTCAGAGATGGACGGACGGATCGCGAACTCGGGGGTATCATTCATGGGGCTATGCACTCAGGAGCGAGCTGTCGCTCCGGGTAAATTCTGCAATGAAATATCCAATATTCTTTTGCAATGTCTCAAATCCTTCGGAGGGGGCCACGGACTGCTGGTTCATGTATAGGTTCCTGTTGATCTCAATTTGCAGAGAATGAACGTTTTTTTCCGGATTTCCGTAATGAGCGGTAATAAAACCTCCGGCATAGGGGGCATTTTGCCCGACATCATATCCAAATGCCGTGAGGCAGCGATGTGCTCTGGCAAAGTGATTGCTGTCGCAGGAAGTGCCATAGCGGTTGCCGAGAATGATATCGGGCCGTCCGCCTTTCAATCCTTGCCCCCTTAGGGAAGATGGCATGGAATGGCAATCCACCAGATATAAAACGCCGAACCGCTTTAGTCCCTCATCGATCAGATGCC
>NVRR01000165.1 GCA_002732675.1 Sneathiella sp.
TGGCATCCTGCTGAATTTGGCAGCGGTGGTAAATGCACATGATTCATCTGTTCTGTGGGGCTTTAACTCGCGCTATGCGGCGGGAGCGTCGCCGGAGAAGAACCCGGAGCTTGATAAACTAGTTGGCTATGCGGTTGCCTATTATCAGGACTTTGTGAGGCCATCGAAGCAGTACAGGTTGCCGTCGGATAAGGAGCGGGGGGCACTGGGACAATTGGTCTCGGGTTTGCAATTATTGCCAAAGAATGCCGCGGCGGCAGATATCCAGAATCTGGTGTTTCAGGTGGGCAATGATACGGGATTTGAAAATCTCCGCGAATGGTTTCGGGCGCTCTATGAAACTCTGCTTGGCCAAAGTCAGGGGCCGCGCATGGGGTCCTTCATCGCACTTTACGGTATAGATGAAACCATCGGCCTGATCGAAAGTGTCATGGCAGGCAAGGATCTTGGCTCAAAATAACTGACTGGCACGTGAGTAATCCATATACATATCCCGGAGTTTTCGGGTAATCGTGCCGGGCTGAAACTCCCGGTCTTCCACCCGTGTGACCGGCAGGATTTTGCCATAGTTGCCGCTGTTGAAAACTTCGTCGGCGTCCATCACATCCTGACGGCTCATATAGGTTTCCTGTACTTCAATTCCGGCGGCATCGGCGAGACGCATGACCCGCGCACGGGTAATCCCGGCGAGGAAGCAGCCATTGGCCGCAGGTGTTAGCGCTACGCCGTCTTTGACAATCCAGAGATTTGAATTGGCGAATTCGGCGACGTTGTTATTGGCATCCATCATGATGGCATTATCGAAGCCCGCCTTTTCGGCCGCAACGATCGCCCGGCCAGAATTGGGATAGAGGCAGGAGGCTTTGGCATCCGTCGGTGCCATGTCCTTCGCCGGACGTCGAAGTGCCGAGAAATGAGCGGTGAACCCAGCGGCATCGGGCATCTGGCTGTCATAGACAGCTAGAATAAATTCGGCGCTGTCCGGGTCGGGATCGATAAATCCTTCGCGGGCGAAATACATGGGACGGATATAAAGCTCTGATTCCTTGGGCAGCATCCGCACTGCTTGCTGGCAGAGGTCAAGGATTTCACCGGATTCCATCGTCGGATGATATCCTAGCGCTAGCGCCGACCGGCCAAGACGTGCGCAATGCAAATCAAGGTCGGGGGCCATGCCCCTATAGGAACGCGCCCCGTCGAAAACCGTCGACGCCATCCAGAAAGAATGATCCGAGGGGCCTAGCACTTTCGGACATTCATCATACCAGTCACCGTTATAGAAATATTTCCCAGCCATTTCCGTGTTCCTTTTTCCGGGCATCTCGCCGTGTCGGATTTGCTCCATTGATGACAACCCTGTCACCCCGCCGACAAAATCACAAGAATTTGTTTTCCCTGTTCAAGACAATTTTCATCCTGTAGTTTTGCGTCCAGTCAAGAGGGCCGGAGACGAGATGACAATAATTTATCATATGGCGGACAAGGATGACTGGCGCGCGTCAGAGGCGGTGGGCGTTTATGACGGGACAGCCATGGATAAGGCCGATGGATATATTCATTTTTCCACGCGCAAAACGGTCGTTGAAAGCGCTGCCAAGCACCGTGCCGGCGAGGCGAACCTTGTTCTTCTCCAGGTCGAGGCGGATAGCCTCGGCGATCAGGTGAAATGGGAACCGGCACGCGGCGGCATTCTGTTCCCGCATGTTTATGGTGGGCTGAACCCGGCAAAAGTATTCCGCATCGATGATCTGCCGCTGGATGATGCGGGCCTTCATGTCTTTCCTGAGATGGCGTGAGCGTGATGTCGTCTCTGTACGGAATACTGCGGCCATTGCTGTTCAAATTGGACGCAGAAAAGGCCCATAACCTCTCGATCATGGCATTGAAAGCGGGATTATTGTCGGCAGTGCCAAATAATGCTGACCCGATCCTCAAAACGGAGCTGTTTGGCCTCACATTTGCCAACCCCATTGGTCTGGCCGCCGGATATGACAAAAATGCCGAGGTGATCAACGCGGTCTCGAAGCTCGGGTTTGGCTTTGTTGAGGCGGGGAGCGTGACGCCGATGCCGCAAGAGGGAAACCCGCGACCGCGTATTTTCCGCCTTGTTGAAGACGACGCGGTAATCAACCGCCTTGGTTTTAATAACAAAGGGCTGGATGTGGCGGCGGCGAATTTCGCCCGGCGGAAGGAGGGGAGCATCGTCGGTGCTAATCTCGGGGCGAATAAAGACAGCGTCGATCGCGTTCAGGACTATGTGACGGGCATGAAGACGCTGGCGCCACTTGTTGATTATGTGACGGTGAATATTTCGTCCCCCAATACGCCTGGCCTGCGTGCGTTGCAGGGCAAGACCGAGCTGGAAGACTTGCTGGGCCGGATGACCGAGGCGCGAGGGCAGATGGTGAGCGAGGGCATGGACGCCTTTCCGCTGCTTCTCAAAATAGCGCCCGATATTACCGATGAGGATAAGACGGATATTGCCGAGGTGGTCCTTGATCTTGGAATTGACGGCCTGATTATCAGCAATACAACGATTGCCCGGCCCGGCGAACTGACCGATCCGCAGCGTCGCGAGGCAGGCGGCCTAAGCGGTGTACCGCTTGGCGATCTGTCTGTTGCTGTCCTGAAAGATATGTATCGGGCGACAGGTGGCAAGGTGCCGTTGGTCGGTGTTGGCGGCATTTCAAATGCGGAGGATGCTTATCACAGGATCAAAGCCGGAGCCTCCCTCCTGCAGCTCTATTCCGCCATGGTCTATCACGGACCCTATGTGGCGCATGAGATTGCCAAGGGCCTCGCCCAAAAACTGCGCGCCGGGAATTTTACCAGCGTTGCCGAGGCTGTGGGCGTCGACACCCCTCTATAAAAGGGTCGTGCCCCTAGAAGCTTGGGGGAGTGCAAGCGCTAACGATCACAGCGTCTTCGTCCCCAATGCAGCGGAAACGATGGGGGCGCTGGCTTTCGAAATAATAGGCGTCACCGCTGGAAAGGACTTTTCTGTCCGCGCCGACCGTGACTTCCAGCTTGCCCTTAACGACAACACCGGCTTCCTCTCCTTGATGGCTGAGCATGCTGCGGCCTGTATCGGCGCCTGGCGCATAAACCTCATGGAGCATCTGCAGGGCCTTGCCCGTCAAATCGCGGCCGATTTGGCGATACGATATCTTGCCCTCCGATAACTCGGTTAGCTCGTCCTTGCTGAAGAAGATTTTCTGATGGGATGAAAAATCACTAGCGAAGAAATCCGATAAGGCTATCGGAAAGCCGTCCAGCACCTTTTTAAGCGAGCCAACAGCGGGGCTCGTCCGGTTCTGCTCGATCATCGAGATGGTCCCGTTGGTCACGCCGGCGCGTTTCGCCAGTTCCCGTTGTGACAGACCATGCCGCAGGCGCAATGCCCGGAGACGTGCCCCAAGATCAAAATCCATTGCCGGTTTTTCCTTCTTACTGATTCTGCTGTGTGTTTAATATATTAAACATAGTCATCACGGCTGTAACGGGAAATCGTTGAAAAATAGGGAGTTTATTTTCTGCTTGTGTGGATAAATAAGCCGGATATGGTCACATTACCTAATTTACCGGAGGGCTAATATGTCTGATTTTGCTGCGACGAATAACCTCGATGCCTTTTGGATGCCATATACGGCCAATCGGCAATTCAAAGCCAACCCGCGCATGTTGGTCGGCGCCAAGGGGATGTATTATACCAACGCCGAGGGCCAGCAGATTATTGATGGCACGGCAGGGCTCTGGTGCTGTAATGCGGGCCATGGGCAGCCGCGCATTACCGAAGCTGTGAGCAAACAGATCGCGGAGATGGATTACGCTCCCGCATTCCAGATGGGTCATCCGAAAGTGTTTGAGCTGGCGGCCCGGGTGACAGCGATGCTGCCGAGTGGCCTTGATCATATGTTCTGCACCAATTCCGGGTCTGAATCGGTGGATACGGCCCTTAAAATTGCGCTGGCCTATCACCGGGCCCGCGGCGACGGCGCCCGCACCCGTCTAATTGGTCGGGAACGGGGATATCATGGTACCGGTTTTGGCGGAATTTCTGTTGGCGGTATCGTTGCTAACCGTCGGACCTTCGGGACCATGCTGGCCGGTGTAGATCATATCTCCCATACCCATTTGCCGGAAAAAAATGCCTTTAGCCGGGGCGTGCCTGAGCATGGCGCGGAGCTTGCGGATGATCTTGAACGGCTGGTTGCGCTTCATGACGCGTCAACCATTGCGGCAGTCATTGTCGAGCCCGTGGCCGGGTCGACCGGGGTTATCTTGCCTCCAAAGGGGTATCTTGAGCGACTTCGGAAAATTTGTGATACCCACGGAATTTTGCTGATTTTTGATGAAGTTATTACCGGGTTTGGCCGTCTGGGCAGCGCCTTTGCGACCGATTTTTTCGGCGTGAAGCCAGATATGCTGACATTGGCCAAGGGGTTGACCAGTGGCACCATTCCCATGGGCGGCGTTGTCTGTTCAAAGGACATCTATGATACCTTTATGACCGGCCCTGACAATATGATTGAGCTGTTCCACGGCTATACTTATTCTGGACATCCCGTCGCTGCGGCCGCCGGCTTGGCGACTCTCGATTGTTACAAGGAAGACGGATTGTTTGAACGGGCGCAGGCTATCGCGCCTTATTGGGAAGATGCGCTGCATTCGTTAAAAGGCGAGCCAAATGTCATTGATCTTAGAAATCTCGGTCTGATTGGCGCTATTGAACTGGAATCCATTCCCGGCAAGCCAACGGCGCGAGCCTTCGAAGCCTTCCTGAAATGTTATGAAAAAGGTGTTCTGATCCGAACAACCGGGGACATTATCGCGCTGTCGCCACCGCTTATTATTGAGAAAAGCCATATTGATCAGATTTTCGAGACTATCCGTACGGTTCTGAACGAAATCGACTGATTGGCGACCCACCGTATTCTGAGGTCCTAATTCTGGGGGAAAGGCGTCCGTAATATGTGGCGCCTTTCCCTTTTTCTCTACCTCTTGTTAATAATGACTTGCAAAAGCAAGTTTGCCGTATTAAGAAAATCCCGTATTTAAGAATCGCTTGCATTTCTAACTAAGGAAGAAAAATGCGTTATTCAGTTTTTGCGTTGGCCGCCGGGATCTCCTTTTCGCTGCTCACGCCTCTCGTACCTGCTGTTGCCGCTGACGAAGTCAATTTGTATTCCTATCGTCAGGAAAGTCTGATCCGTCCCATTCTGGATGAATTCGAAAAAGAAAGCGGGATCAAGGTCAATGTCGTTTTTGCTAAGAAGGGGATGCTGGAACGGCTGAAATCGGAAGGCATGAACAGCCCCGCCGACGCGGTCCTGACGGTGGATATTAGCCGCCTTGCGGCTCATGATGAAGCGGGTGTGCTACAGGAAGTGACCTCCGACATACTGAGCAGAAATATTCCGGCGCAATATCGTGATCCTGACGGTCACTGGTTCGGCTTGTCAGCACGAAGCCGGGTTATGTTCTATGCCAAGGACAGGGTCAAGCCCGAAGAGTTGTCGACATATGAAGATCTTGCTGATCCAAAATGGAAAGGCCGGATTTGCGTCCGCTCGTCAAACAATGTGTATAACCAGTCGCTGCTGGCCTCCATCGTTGCTCATAACGGGGTCGAGGCCGCCGAAAAATGGGCGCAGGGTATCAAGGATAACCTTGCCCGCAAGCCGCAAGGCGGCGATCGCGACCAGATCAAGGCCGTTGCCGCGGGTGAATGTGATATTGCGATTGGGAACACCTATTATTATGGCGCAATGCAGAATTCCAAGGATGCAGCGGAGCTGGAGGCCGCCGAAAAAGTCACTCTCTTCTGGCCGAACCAGCAGGGCCGTGGCGCTCATATTAATATTTCGGGGGCAGGTGTAACTAAATCTGCGAAAAACCGCGAGTCGGCGATCAAGCTGATTGAGTTCCTGTCCGATACGAAAGCGCAGGAATTCTATGCCTCCTCTAATTACGAGTTCCCGGTAAAGGACGGTGTTATGCTTGATGAAACCGTCGCAAGCTGGGGCGCGTTCAAGGCGGATGACATCGGCCTGTATGACGTTGCCGGAGCGCAGGTTGACGCCGTAAAAATCTTTGACCGGGTTGGCTGGCGCTAGGGCTTGCACTTAGGATCAGGAGCCCAGGCATAAAAAAGGGGCCAAACAGCCCCTTTTTTATTATGTATTATCCGTTAGCCGTTGGCGAAAGCCTTAAGCTCGCCATTGAGCTGATCGGCCATACCGTTCAACAACTGGGTGGCTTCCAGCACTTGCGCGGCGATAACACCTGATTCCTGTGCGGCCTGGCTTACCTGAGTAATGCTTTCCGTGGTTTCCTTGGTGCCGGCGGAGGCCTGCTCGATATTACGGGCAATTTCCTGGGTAGCCGAAGACTGTTCTTCAACTGCCGCAGCAACAGCGCCGGTAATTTCGCTGATGCGGTTGATGATGTCGTTGACGGACGCCACGGAATTCACCGCAGATTGCGTCGACTTTTGAATACCCTGAATTTGTTGATCGATATCCTTGGTGGCATTGGCGGTTTGCGTCGCCAGACTTTTCACTTCCGAAGCGACAACGGCAAAGCCTTTACCCGCTTCTCCGGCGCGCGCCGCCTCGATGGTAGCGTTTAGCGCTAACAGATTGGTCTGGGAGGCAATATCGGTGATCAGGCCGACGACCCGGCCGATACGTTCGGACGCCTCGGCAAGGTTGTTAATTTCGTCATTCGCCTTGGTCGCACCTTCTACGGCTTCGTTAGCGATTTGTGCTGATTCCGATACCTGGCGATTGATTTCCGCGATCGAACTCGTCAACTCCTCCGTTGCCGAGGCGACGGTTTGCACGTTGGTCGCGGTCTCTTCGGCGGCGGCGGCGACAGTATTTGCCTGTTCACTGGTCTGGCTCGCCATTTTCTCCATGGACTGCGCCGATTCATGCATGCCATTTGCGGAATTCACGACATCGCCCATGGTGCTTTCAACTTTCTGGACAACGCTCTTGAATTCCTCTTCGCGTTCTTCCATATGACCGATAGCATTATTGATTGTCCGAGAAGCATTCAGCAGGGTTTTTGTCATCCCGCCTTCTTCAATGCGGCGATAGAATTTACCTTCGCTGACATGCTCCAGACAGGCCGTGGATTCGCGAATATACGCATCGGCCCGG
>NVRR01000166.1 GCA_002732675.1 Sneathiella sp.
ATGCAAGCTCGGTGGATGCGCTTGTCCGTTTGGTAGATGATCCCGAATATACCATCAGTGAAGACGGCACCTATCGGTTGTCCGAAGCGCAAGCCCGCGCCATTCTCGACCTTCGCCTGCAACGCCTGACAGCGCTCGGGCAGAATGAAATTGGCGATGAGCTTAGAGGACTGGGCGATAAGATCGTCGACTATCTTGATATCCTGAGGAGTCGCCCGCGCCTGATCAGCATTATCCGAAACGAGCTTTTGGAGATGAAGGAAAAATATGCGGTGCCGCGCCGGACCCGCATCGAAGAAAATGAATTTGAGCACGATCTTGAAGATCTGATCCAGCGCGAAGACATGGTGCTGACGGTTAGCCATAAGGGTTATATCAAGCGGGTAGCGCTTTCGACCTATAAGCCGCAGCGACGCGGTGGCAAGGGTCGCGCCGGTATGCAGACACGCGATGAAGACTTCGTCACGCAGGTGTTTGTGGTGAATACACATACGCCAGTGCTGTTCTTCTCGTCCTTTGGCCGCGTCTATAAGATGAAGGTCTACAGGCTTCCTCTGGCATCGCCACAAAGCCTGGGTAAAGCTATCATTAACCTGCTGCCATTGGAAGAAGGGGAAGTTATATACACCCTGATGCCACTGCCGGAGGAAGAGGAAAGCTGGGCCAATCTTGAGGTCATGTTCTCCACGGCGAAGGGCAATGTTCGGCGCAATCGCCTCAGTGATTTCTCCAATGTGAAATCCAATGGCAAGATCGCCATGAAACTGGATGAGGATGACCAGCTGATTGGCGTACAGATTTGCACAGAGACCTCTGATGTTCTCTTGGTGGCCCGCGGCGGAAAATGTATCCGTTTCCGGGCAACCGATGTCCGATTGTTCAAGGGACGTGATTCCAGCGGTGTACGTGGTATGAGGCTGGCGAAAGGCGATAGTGTTATTGGCATGTCCGTTCTCAATCATGTCGATATTGAAATCGAAAAGCGCGATGCCTATCTGAAGGCCCGACGGTCCGTCGATGAGGATGGGAATGTCACCGAGTATGGCGATATTTCGCCCGAGGACTACGCGGAATTGCTTGCACAGGAAAAAGTGTTACTGGCCATCACTGTTAATGGTTATGGCAAGCGGACCAACGCCTATGAATACCGGGTGACCAACCGCGGTGGGCAGGGCATCATCAATATTGAAACGTCGAGCCGAAATGGCGACGTCATCGCCACCTTCCCGATCACGGATAGCGAGCAGATCATGTTGGTGACCAATGGCGGCAAGCTGATCCGCTCCCCGGTCACGGATATTCGGATCGCCGGGCGGAACACTCAAGGTGTGACATTGTTTAAAACCGCCAAAGGTGAAAAGGTTGTTTCTGTGACGGCACTTGAAGAAGCAAAGGCGGATGAAGGAGATGCGGAAGAGGGCGATGCGGAAGATATTCCTGATATCGAAAATGTTGCAGATCAGGAAGATGCTCCTCCCGCGGACAATGAAAGCTAACAGCAAGAAATAGCAAAATCAGATAAAGGAATAACCATGTCTAAAAATCGCGTTGGGCTCTATCCTGGCACTTTTGATCCGATAACTGTGGGTCATTATGATATCATCCGGCGGGCATCCAAGCTTGTTGATACCCTGGTGATCGGTGTCGCTATGAACCCGGGGAAAAACCCTCTCTTCACGGTCGAAGAACGGGTGGAGATGGTCTCGAAAATGACGGGAGAATTCCCGGGCACCAATTTTGAAGTGAGGCCGTTTAACAATTTGCTGATGCATTTTGCGGAAGAAGTAGGCGCCGCCATTATTATTCGTGGCCTTCGTGCGATTTCGGATTTTGAATATGAATTTCAGATGGTTGGTATGAATCGCCGCTTGAATTCGGAAATCGAAACCGTGTTTTTGATGGCCTCGGACCAGCATCAATTCATCGCGTCCAGTTTGGTGAAGGAAATTGCTCTGCTGAACGGCGATATCACGAAATTTGTCTCCGCGTCGACGGCCACAAAGATTGTCGACCGGGTTGCCGAGATTCACAAAAACGCAGAAAAAACATAATTTATCATTCGAATTTAGCAGGAGTGGCGAAATGGCCCTTGATCTGGAGAATACCCTATACCTTGACGTGAAAGACGGCCGCGTCGTTATTGAAATGCGCCCTGATCTTGCCCCCAACCATGTTGCACGGATCAAGGAACTGGCGCGTGAAGGGTTCTATGACGGTATCGTCTTTCATCGGGTAATTGAAGGATTTATGGCGCAAACAGGTTGCCCCAAGGGGACCGGCACCGGTGGTTCCGGCCAAAATCTCGACGCTGAATTCTCGGCCGAGCTGCATTTGGAGGGAACCTGTTCGATGGCGCGTGCCGGCCATCCGGATAGCGCGGATAGTCAGTTTTTCCTTATGCTCGCCCGCTCCCCCCATCTGGATAACCAGTATTCCGTGTGGGGCCAGATAGTTGAAGGTATGGAGCATGTCCATAGTATTAAAAAGGGCGATAGCATGGACAACGGGTCCGTTTCTGATCCTGACAAAATTATCAGCCTCAAGGTTGCGGCCGACGTCTAGTATTTCGATTTATTTGGGAGCGAACGGTTTGGGTGATCAAGCCGTTCGTTTGCGTTTTGGAAGATGAAAGTCGACGCCTTCGATTTTGTCCTGCCGCAGGAACTGATTGCGGACCGCCCGGCTGTCCCTCGCGAAGCTGCGAGACTTCTTTGCGTCGGCGAGGCGATCTCTGATCGGCATGTCGCGGATCTTCCTGATTTATTGCGCGAAGGCGACCTGCTGGTTTTCAATGATACCAAGGTTATCCCGGCGCGCCTTCGCGGGCTTCGGCGGTCTGCAAAAATTGAAGTAACCTTGCATAAGAATATTTCCGCCGATACCTGGCATGCCTTTGCCAAGCCGGCGAAGAAGTTAAAACCCAGTGATATCATTGTCTTCGGCGATGATTTTACAGCATTGGTTGCGGAAAAATTTGACGGCGGTGAAGTGGCGTTGGCTTTCTCCGTTGCCGGTCCGGACTTGATGGAGAAACTGATGCTGCACGGGGAAATTCCTCTTCCGCCGTATATCAGCAGCATGCGTCCCGTTGATGAACAGGATCGGGATGACTATCAGACGATATTTGCAAAAGACGAAGGGGCGGTGGCCGCGCCGACGGCGGGTCTGCATTTTACGGAAGACCTGATGGCGCGGTTTCGGGCAAGGGGCGTAGAGAGTGTCGCAACCACCTTGCATGTAGGAGCAGGAACGTTCCTGCCAGTGAAGGCGGAGGATACGGATGATCATAAAATGCATTCGGAAATTGGCATTCTTACATCTGCGGCAGCATCGAAAATAAATCAATGCCGGGAAAATGGCGGGCGCATAGTCGCCATAGGCACAACGAGCTTACGCCTTCTGGAAAGCGCGGCTGATACGAATGGGATTGTTCACCCTTTCCACCGGGAGACGGATATTTTCATTACACCCGGATATCGGTTTAAGGCGGTTGATCTGTTGATTACCAATTTTCATTTGCCGAAATCGACATTGTTTATGCTGGTGTCGGCTTTCTCCGGTATGGATAAAATGCATGCCGCGTATGCCCATGCCATTGATAAAAAATATCGATTTTATTCCTATGGGGATTGTTCCTTGCTGTATCCGGGCTCATGATAAATTCAGATTTTACATTCAATATCTCCGCCACTGACGGCGCGGCGCGGCGCGGGACCATTTCGACGGCCCACGGCGAGATACGGACCCCGGCCTTTATGCCGGTCGGGACGGCGGCGACGGTAAAGGGGATGACGCCAGAGGCGGTGCGCGAAACCGGCGCCGATATTCTGCTGGGTAATACCTATCATTTGATGCTGCGCCCCGGTTCTGAGCGGGTAGCAAAGCTTGGCGGCCTCCATAAATTTATGAACTGGGAACGGCCGATCCTCACTGATTCCGGCGGGTTCCAGGTGATGTCGCTGAATGAGCTGCGCAAAATCGATGAAGAGGGCGTGACGTTCAAATCGCATATCGATGGCAAACGGTTTGAGCTCACACCGGAGCGATCCATGGAAATCCAGAACCATCTGGATGCCACCATCACCATGGCCTTCGACGAATGCACGCCATATCCGGCGACGCATGAGGTGGCCGTAACTTCGATGCAACGGTCCATGCGCTGGGCCAAACGGTCCCGTGACGCCTTTGAAGAGCGTACAGGATATGGTCTGTTCGGGATTGTTCAGGGGTCAACTTATGAAGACCTGCGTCAAGAATCCATCGATGCCCTGACAGGGATTGGTTTTGATGGATATGCCATCGGCGGGCTTGCGGTAGGAGAGGGGCAGGAGGAAATGTTCCGCACCCTGGAATTTACGGTTCCCGCCTTGCCGCAAGACAAGCCGCGCTATCTGATGGGAGTGGGGAAACCCAGCGACCTTGTCGGCAGTGTGATGCGCGGGGTTGATATGTTTGATTGTGTGCTGCCAACGCGGTCGGGACGCAATGCCCAGGCGTTTACCCGCCACGGCACCGTCAATATGCGCAATGCCCGTCACGCAGATGATTCGCGTCCTCTTGATGCACTTTGTGACTGTCCGGCCTGCCGCAACTATTGCCGCGGCTACCTCCATCATCTCTTCAAGGCGAAGGAGATGCTGGGGTCGATGCTGCTAACCTGGCATAACCTTCACTATTATCAGGGCCTGATGGCGGGTATGCGCTCGGCTATTGAAGACAAGCGCCTGTCTGACTTTGCGCTTGATTTCTTCGCATGCCAGGACCATGGCGATATAGATATTCTTTAAGCGAGTGGGGAAGATATGTACAAGGGGTAATCGAAGCCGTTCTATCCTTCGAGGGGAGGGTGAAAAAACAAAAGCGGCTTCGATCAACCTTGGACTGAACCATCTTTCAATGACAACCTTAAGATATCGTTAATTTCAGATTATTTGGATGTTGCAATCAAAAGGTGTTTGGTGTTTCCGTTGTATTTTGAGTGCCAATGGTCCCTCTGCGTCTCAAAAACCATAATGACCGCATTTAGCGCCATCCCCTAAGTTAAGGGATGGTGCTTGGATTTTGAACGTTTGGCGGCTCTGGTGTTGTTGGCGCCGTTGTTGCTTTGTGAGACGTTGATCCTGGCCTTATTGCGATTGTGGGTTTGCTTGTGGCGGCCGAGATGACTTTGTCGATAACCTTGAAAATCAACTCAACGCTATATCCGGCAAGAAACGCCAGGGCGAGGGGGCTAAAATTAGACAGGGTTGAGGATCCGAGCTTGATCGTCGCCGCCGTCTGGTCCGACGAGATTAAAGTGTGGATTTTGGCGGGGCCATCCGTGAAGAGAAAACTCGCCATAATCCCGGCAAGAGGTCCTTGAGTAATCCGGAGGCTGTAGTCGATTTGTGAATTCATGGAAAATGTCAGTCCCTCAATATCTTTCGGCAGTTGCCGAAGGACATAAAAGGTCGCGCCGAGCAGTCCATATAAGGTTGGCAGGAGGTAGCGGTAGATGGCGTCGAGAACATATTGCGCAGCGACAAAATGGACATGATCCTGCGATTGAGAGGAAAGCGTCGAATAATACTGTTTCTCCCAGGACTGTTTGATAAAGAAAATGATATTTGACCAGGCAGTATTCCAGTTTTTAAGCTGTTCCATCTCGGCGTCTCGCCACGAAAGATATTGCCTGAGTTGATTGTCGAGGTCCGTCACTTTCCGAGATTTTGTTGTCGTGCGTATCCCAGACGGAGTCGCCGAAGCAGTTCGTAATCGCGAATTGTTACTGTCACTCGACGCTCCAGATAATCTCTTTCTAAGACCACTGATTTCTGTGGTTCTGATCAATTCTTCCAGTTTACTGAGGTGGTCTGTCTGTTTTTTGATATCTGTGACAAGGGTATTACCAATTGACCAGAAAATTTGCAGAACAATCAGCATGATGAGTGTGATCGAAGATACGAGTTTGTAGGTAAAGGCACATTTTCTCGAGAAGGGGATAGACATCTTTCCAAGTAAAAACCGAAAGATACCTTTGTTTAATTGCCGCGAATCAAATGTCGCTTTAATACTTCCAATCGTAATTGGGTAAAGGCTGTTCGTCAGCGCCTCATAAGCGTGCCAGAAACTAACGATCTGCTCTGGGCCAATGGAATTATTATGGTACGCGTCCTGGCTATCGACAATTGCTCGAATAACATCTTCGGTCACCTCAATGCCGCGCTCGGCGGCCGTCATAAGAAGCAACTGGGAATTGGCAATGGAAGAAGCCAGGATTGACGAGTTCGTTGATTGGTCGGAAATACTATTATCGCCACTTTTATCTGATGAAAACCAATTGTTGAATATACCCATTTCATTCTCCTTATCGCTGTGAGACGTTTAGAGCCTGAAATTGTGACCGCTTTTGTCAACATTCAGCCGGTTTTAATGGATTGTACTAGAAAACCGGCTAGAGCTTTTGCCGCTGGGCCTTGCCCATCTGGATCGGGTGAGAAGAGATAAATGGGAACTTTCTTTCGGGTTGCAAGATCCGTTTCTATGATCGCAATGGTTCCGTCCGCTATCTCATTTTCGATGATTGTCATCGGCGACCATGAAAACCCGAAACCATCCTTAATTGCCGCCATTGCCGAGCCGATGTTGCTAAAAGTCCATCTCTTTTCAGCTTTCTGCCAGCCGGGGCTATAGCGCCGGTCCGTGCCGGAATCCCTGACAATGATCTGGCGGTGTTTTTTCAGGTCATGAAGGGTTGCCGGCCGACCAAGTTTTGCCAAAGGATGTCCTGGCGCACAAACGGGTGCAAATTCAGACTCCATAAGAGGTAGGCCAATTATTGGAAGATTTGACGGCCCGCTAATAGCGAGATCTACCTTCTTTTCCGCAATTAGCTCTTCCGTTCCAGACAAAACGGATTCAATAATTTCGACGCGGGTATGAGGCGATGTTTCTTGAAATTTATCAAGAGCCAGCAGAAGATAACGCATCGGAAATATGGCTTCAACTGCAATCGATATTTCCGCTTCCCAGCCATTTTTTAAACTCGTGGCAGCGGCTTCAAGCCCGGCGGCTTGAAAAAACGGCAAAACGTGATGGCTACCCTCGCGTCGAACAGAATGCACGTGGCGGCTATACCTTTACTG
>NVRR01000167.1 GCA_002732675.1 Sneathiella sp.
GGGTTTTTCGATTTTCGCCATCACGGCGGCACGGCCAGCAACAATTTTTTTGACCTCGGCGATATCTTCAGCCCGCTGCACAAAGCTGAGGGCAATCCAGTCAACTCCCAACGAAAGGGCAAAATCGAGATCTCGACGATCTTTGTCGGTCAGCGCGCTGATTTTAATCACAGCATTGGGAATATTGACGCCCTTGCGATCGGAAAGCTTGCCGCCAACTGTCACTTCACAGTCGACAAAATCATCACCTGTCGCGGTCACTTTAAGTTTAAGTTTGCCATCGTCCAGCAGCAGCATACTGCCTTTTTCGAGAGAGTTGAGAACGGCCGGATGCGGCAGGGACGTCCGCGTGGCATCTCCGGGCTTTTCGTTAAGATCAAGCCGAAAAGCGTCGCCGTTTTTCAGATCAACCGGTCCATCCGCGAACGTGCCAATGCGAATTTTTGGCCCTTGCATATCGGCGAGAATGCCGATTGGCCGACCTTGTTTCTCCTCCAGCTCGCGGATTTGATCATATCGCGCCTTATGGTCGTCATGGGTACCGTGACTAAAATTGAGACGAAATACATCGGCGCCAGCCATATGCAAAGCAGCAATCATCTCGGGCGTCGAGCTACTTGGGCCCAGGGTCGCAAGAATTTTTGTATTCCGTAATCGTCGCATAAGGCACTACTTTTCTGATCGGGTACCGGTCATGCTCATGGCACTAGGATGACCAGATTAATATATGTCTGTGAAGCTATTATTATTTTTCGCTGAGAAGCTAAACCTATCATTCGCAGACGGTAGAATAAAGAAAATTAATATATACTTTTGTAAAGCAGGGCTAAACACTTCACTTGTCTAATATCAGGCAGATCAATATATTCTGTCGACATCTTTCATGGCATAATTATGTGTCCTCAAAATAATATATCGTTTTGTTCGGTGCACATGGAATCCCAATGCCTGTTTTGTAGGATATTATATCAGTGACAGCATCTTCTGTTTTTGAAATCCAGAATCCCGATAGTTCGAACCGGTTGTTGTTTACGGTCGATCATGCCAGTCGCCATATTCCGACGTCTTATGACAACCTTGGTCTTGCGGACCCTTCGGTTTTGCATCGGCATATCGCCTGGGATATTGGGATTGAGGATGTGACGCGGCGATTGGCCGGGAAAGTTGACGGCGCGGCGGTCTATGCCCGTTTCTCACGGCTTTTACTGGATGCCAATCGCTATCCTGAGGATCCGGCATTGACGCCGATCATTAGCGACGGCGTCGAAATACCCCTTAATCAAAGCATCACGGCGCCCGAAAAAGAAAACCGGATCCAGACTTATTTTCGCCCCTACCATCGGGCGATCGAGGCATTGCTGGACGAAAAAGTGGAAGCCCATGGGGAGCCTTTGCTGATCTCCATGCATAGTTTCACGCCGGTCATGAATGATTTAGAACGTCCCTGGCATATTGGCGTTCTGTGGGATCAGGATGAGCGCGTCGCGGCTCCCATGTTGGATATCCTCCGGCGCAACAGGACGCTTGTTGTTGGTGATAACGAGCCTTATTCGGCCCGCGATCCCCTTGGCTATACCATGTCGGCCCACGGCACTGACCGTAATATTCCCCATGTGGCTATCGAAATTCGGCAGGACCTGATCGATACCCATCAAGGGGCCGAGAAATGGGCCTGTATTATGGCGGATGCCATCTCGCAGCTCATGAAACAGCTCCCTTCCTCCATCAAGATATCTGAAGTATAATAAACGGGTGAGGGGTGGTCTTGGAGGGAGTGTGAATTTATGAGTTTGCAAGAACCGAGTTTTACCATTGGCATAGAAGAAGAGTATCTGCTGGTCGATCTGGAAACCCGGGAACTGGCTCAGGAACCTTCCGATAAGATATTGGCTGAATGTCAGGAACGATTGCCCGGACATATCGTCACACCAGAGTTTCTGCGTTCGCAATTGGAAATAGGCACCTGCGTTTGCCGGAATATTAGCGAAGCACGAAGCGCCCTTCATGAGCTGCGGGGAACCGTATCAGAAGTTGCCGCGCGCCACGGCCTGGGTTTGATGGCGGCCTCTGTGCATCCGTTCGCGGATTGGCAGGGCCTTAAACAGACCTCCAAAGAACGTTATGATATCATTGCACGGGATATGCAGGCGACGGTTCGGCGGATGATGATTTGCGGTATGCATGTCCATTGCGGGATCGAAGATCCGGAACTGCGTATTGACCTGATGAACCAGGCCTCCTACTTCCTGCCGCGCTTGTTGGCGTTAAGCACATCTTCTCCGTTTTGGCGCGGCGAAAACACCGGGCTTAAATCCTACCGCGTCAGCGTTTTTGATGCTCTGCCCAGAACCGGTATACCCGACCGCTTCGAAAGTTATGGCGAATTTCAACGGCTTGTCGACACAATGGTTCAATCCGGCGCCATAGAAGACGGATCGAAATTGTGGTGGGACCTGCGTCCGTCTGCCAAATTCCCGACGCTTGAAATGCGATTGACAGATGTTTGCCCCTTTGTTGAAGATAGCCTGTCCATTGCGGCGCTTTTTTCCTGTATCCTTCGGATGCTCTATCGATTGCGGCGGAATAATCAGCGCTGGCGCATTTATCCGCAGACCCTGGTTGCAGAAAATCGATGGATCGCCCAGCGTTTTGGTGTTGAGGGCAAACTTATTGATTTTGGTATTCCGGCGCCGGTTCCTGCCACTGAACTGATCGAAGAAATCATCGGTCTTACGGCTGAGGATGCGGCGTTTTTGGGCTGCGAGAAGGAAGTCCAGCATACGCTGGAAATTGTCCGGCGCGGCACGTCTGCGGATCGTCAGCTGGCGCTGTACCGCGATTGTAAAGAAAAAGGCGACGATAATCGCGCTGCATTGGTAAAAGTCGTTGATCAGGTATTGAAAGAAACCATTTCAGGCATACAGTAAGCATAAGCAGAATAATTAGATGAGGCAAAAAATGGATCAGGAAACACTGGAATTAGAAGCCGCCGCGTATCGCCGTTTGCGGGATCATCTGCGGGGTCGCACCGACGTTCAGAATATCGATTTAATGAACCTTGGCGGTTTTTGCCGCAACTGTTTGGCCAATTGGTATATGGAGGCGGCAGCGGAGAAGGGCATTGAAATGGACAAGCTCGAAGCGCGCGAAATCGTCTACGGCATGCCGTTTGCCGACTGGAAAGCGAAATATCAGATCGAAGCCACGCCGGAACAAAAGGCAGCCTTTGCCGAGCAACAGCGCGATCACTGACATTTCCGTCCACCGCGTCTAAAAAATCTCAGAACGGGATGTACCTTGGCAGGTAAATAATGTTAAACCACCCTCCCGGAGATCATTCCGGTTGGCTCAGAAATTATTGACGAAGAGGTTAAGTTATGGCGGACGTTGGCGGTGTCGCAGCGGATCATTTGCGGTCCTTTATTGAACGCATCGAACGGTTGGAAGAAGAAAAGAAGGGTATTGCCGACGATATCAAGGAAATCTTCGCCGAAGCCAAAGGCACGGGCTTTGACATAAAAGCCATGCGGGCTGTCATCCGGTTGCGTAAAATGGACAAAGCCGACATTCAGGAGCAGGAATATATGATCGATCTGTATAAACATGCCCTTGGCATGGCCGCAGACGAGACGCCGAATGATGAGACTGAAGAGCCGACGGCTGCCGCAGCGTTTTAAACTAGGCTCACGGCTGGGTGACCTCTTGTATTCAGATCTGCAATAATTAAGTGCAATAGGCTATCACAAATAATCCTATGGTGGTTTATTGCAATTGTTGGGGTCATGAGGAAATTTTCGACGGACGCCGCAGGTTTTGCGGCGCTTACCGTGTCTGAACTTATTTTGCAGCAATGTGTTGTTAAGGGCCTGTTTACGGCGCCCGAGGCTCGGAATTTGTTAAATACAGCCGTGCGTCGCCATCAAAACAGCGCCATCGGCAGTGATGAAAAAATTGCCCTAAATGATGAGGCCGCTGATCTTTTGGCGACTTTGTCCCAGGGTCTGGAGCCGCTTTTCCGCAAGTTCCCTGTTGAATGCCCCGACGCAGCCACAGAACCACTGCGCAAATCTAAGGAAACATGGGTCAGATTTCCAGATTAGGCTTGTTTCTTCGCGAGCACCCGCTTGATGCTCTGCGGATATTTTTCCATCAAGGCTGCCGGGCGAACAGGGCGCAAGGTGAAATTGCCGCCGCAATTGGGGCAGACGCCCTTATGGATATCTTCTAAGCAATCAGCGCAGAAGGTGCATTCAAAGGTACAGATATAGGCGTCTTTCCCGCCATTCGGCAGGTCGGTATCACAAGTTTCACAGTTCGGTCTGAGGTCCAGCACGGCAATCTCCTTTTCCCGCCTCTATAGCTTTGATCGGGAGATGGCGACAGGCCCAATTGGCCCCCAAAAGGGGAGCCAATTATCCTTGAAATAGATTATTCCGCCGCTTGTTTGCGGGGCTCGGGATTGTGGAAGAGAGTAAGCAGGTGGGTAAGCTCCCCTTCGAATACCTGGATCGCTTTTTCCTTCACATGACCATAGCCGCGGATATGTAAGGGTAGGGAGGCAATTTCGACGGCGATGGCGTGGTTCTCCCTGCTGAGATCACCGAGCAGTGTTTCAACGATTTTCTCGAACTCAGTAATGAGCTGCCGTTCCTTTTTGCGTTCAGCCTGGTATCCGAAGATATCAAGCGGTGTCCCGCGTAATGTCTTTAATTTGGCGAGATAGGCGAAGGCCTTCATCATCCAGGGTCCGAATTCCTTTTTCTTCAAATGCCCGGTATCGGGATCCCTTTTCGAGAAGAGCGGGGGCGCCAGATGGAATTTCAGCTTGTAGTCGCCGTCCATCATGGTTTCCACCTTCTGCATGAATTTAGGATCTGTATAGAGACGAGCCACCTCATATTCGTCCTTATAGGCCATAAGCTTGAAGGCGGCGCGAGCGACGGCTTCCGTGAGTGACGTGGTGCCAGCGCCCATCACTTTTGCTTCCGCCGATACCGTTTTTTCGACCAACTTCGCGAATTTTGCTGCGTAACGCTTGTCTTGGTAGTCACTGAGGAATTCGGCGCGGCGCGAGATAATCTCCGCCAGTTCCGTTGCCGGCGGCACCACAGTGATCGGACCCTTCAATTCGGCGACCTCGGCCATCACCCGGTCCGGATCGTGGGCCATGACCCGGCCCCAGGCGAAAGCTTTCTTGTTTGCATCAATCGCGATGCCGTTGAGTTCAATGGCACGCATCAAGGCTTCTTCTGAGACAGGAACCAGTCCCTTCTGGAAAGCATATCCCAGCATAAACAGATTTGTCGCAATGCTGTCGCCCATCAAGGTGGTGGCGATGTCACTGGCGTCGATAATGGAGCAAGACTCGGCGCCCACCGCATCCCGGATATGGTCCAGGGTATCTTGCACCGGGAAGGGCGCATCGGGATTAAGCGTAAAATCCATAGTGGGCGCCGGATGCGCGTTGACCACAGCATGACCAACGCCAACATCGAATTTGGCCAGCGAATCATAGGAGCCGGAGACAACCATATCACATCCGATCAGCAAATCGGCGCGCCCGGCCGGAATACGTACGGCGTTAATATCTTCGGGGTTCGGGGCGATATGCACATGGCTGGTCACCGCGCCGCCCTTTTGGGCAAGTCCGGCCTGATCGAGAACGGAAATGCCCTTGTTTTCCAAATGCGCGGCCATCCCGACGAGAGCGCCGATTGTCACAACGCCGGTACCACCAATGCCGGTAATGAGAATACGATAGGGATTTACAAGGTCAATGAGCGCTGGTTGGGGGATATCTTCCGCCGGATTTTCAGCTGCATGCGGTGTTGCTTTGCGCAAACCGCCGCCTTCTATGGTGACGAAACTGGGGCAGAAGCCGTTGACACAGGAAAAATCCTTATTGCAAGTGGACTGGTTGATCGTCCGCTTGCGGCCGAATTCGGTTTCCAGCGGCTCCACAGACAAGCAATTGGATTTGACGGAGCAATCACCGCAGCCTTCGCAAACCAGATCATTGATAATCACCCGTTTCGCCGGATCGGGGTACGTGCCGCGCTTGCGGCGGCGGCGTTTTTCGGCGGCGCAAGTCTGATCATAGAGAAGGATGGTGACCCCGGTCTCTTCGCGCAGTTGTTTCTGGATCTTGTCAAGCTCATCACGGTGATGAATGGTCGTTCCTTTGGGCCAGGGAGTGCCGTTGGGATATTTATTGGGCTCGTCGGTCACCACGCGAATGATGGAGACGCCTTCGCCGGCAAGCTGCTGGGCGATCTGCCAGGGGGTGAGCTGGTCATCGAGCGGCTGTCCGCCGGTCATGGCGACCGCATCGTTATACAGGATCTTATATGTCATAGTCGCCTTGGCAGCGATGGCCTGGCGAATGGCGAGCAGTCCTGAATGATGATAGGTGCCATCGCCGAGATTGGCGAAGATATGCTTCTCATCCGTGAAATGCTGTTGCCCAACCCAGGGAACGCCTTCGCCGCCCATCTGGGTAAATGTATCTGTATTGCGATCCATCCAGGTGACCATAAAATGACAGCCGATCCCGGCAACCGCCCGGCTGCCCTCCGGCACTACCGTTGACGTATTGTGGGGACAACCAGAACAGTAGAAGGGGGTGCGCACCAGTTTCGCTGGCGATGCATTGAGCTGTTGTTCCTTCCGGTCGAGGAAGGCGAGGCGATTTTTTATGGACTCCGACGTATAAAAGCGGCTGATACGGGCAGCAATGACGCGGGCAACCAGCGCTGGTGTGAGCTCTCCGGTTGACGGCAGAATTACTGTTTTCTCGTCGTCAAACTTGCCCAGAATGCGCGGACGCACCTGTGTTTGCCAGTTATAAAGCTGCTCCTTCATCTGGTTTTCAATGATTGCCCGTTTTTCCTCAATCACCAGAACTTCTTCAAGTCCTTCGGCGAAGTTTCGAATTCCTTCCGGATCGAGCGGCCAGGGCATCCCCACCTTATAAACCGTGAGGCCGATATCCGCCGCTTGGTCATCATTTATGCCAAGATCACGCAGCGCCTGACGGACATCCAGATACGCCTTGCCGGTTGTCACAATACCCAGGCGTCGTTTCGGGCTATCCATCACAACTTTGTCCAGAT
>NVRR01000168.1 GCA_002732675.1 Sneathiella sp.
TCCATGGCGCGGACGATATCGGCGATGGAGACATCAGCCGGGGCCGCCGTCAGCTCATAGCCGCCATGAGCGCCGCGATGCGAGGTCAGCATCTTGCCCTTGGCCAACGCCCGTAAAATCTTCGCCGCCGTCGGCACCGTCAGCCCTGTATGCAGCGAGATATCCGGCGCCGTCATCACCCGTCCCGGCATCCGCGCCATTTCGGACATGATCACCACGCCATAATCAGTCATTTTGCTCAGTTTTATCATGGTTCTTTATATATCGTACCAAATCAGTCTTATATCAAGTTTTTATAACAGACGAATTTAGTCTTGTATATAGAAGCAACCTGTTTTTATGGCAAGCGTCGTATTGCCGCATCGGTGCTTTCAGTGCTACAAGGCCGCTGAACGGTTTTTATTCCCTTAATCTTTGGCGACAACTCTCATGGCGGCTCCTATTCTGGCTTTGCAAAATGCCCGCATCACTTTTGGTGGTGGCGATCTTTTTTCGGATATCTCGCTCGGCATTGAGCGCGGGATGCGGATTGCGCTGATGGGGCGGAATGGCTCGGGCAAGTCGACCTTGCTCAAAGCGATTGCCGGGGACATCGATCTCGATGGCGGAGAGCGGTTTTTGCAGGCCGGTATCCGGGTGAGTTATCTCCGTCAGCAGCCGATTATTGTTGCCGGTCGGACGGTGCGCGAGCAGGTGCAAAGGGGCGTTGCCGCCGATATGTCGGAAGACGGATCAGATACAGGCTATCTGGTGGATCAGGTGCTTGACGGTGTCGGTATTGAAGGCGACAGATCGCTAGAGACATTGTCGGGCGGGGAGGCGCGGCGGGTGTCGCTGGCCGAGGCGTTAATCTCTGATCCCGATGTTTTGTTGCTGGATGAGCCGACAAATCATCTGGATATCAACACTATTCTCTGGCTTGAGGGCGAGCTCAGAACCTTCAAGGGCGCGCTGCTGGTCATCAGCCATGACCGGCAATTCTTAAGAAACCTCACCAATCGGCTGTTCTGGCTCGATCGCGGAAAATTACGTACCCATGGCAAGGGCTTCGCTGCCTTTGACGAATGGTCGGAAGAAATTCTCGTCCGTGAGGAAGTGGAAACCAAAAAGCTCGATCAGAAAATCGCCAAGGAGACAGACTGGTCACGCAAAGGCATCACCGCTCGCCGTGCCCGCAATGAAGGCCGCATCCGCGCCCTGCATCGCCTTCGCGCCGAACGGGCCGAGCGTATTGGCGCTGTCGGCAGCGCCAAACTCACTGTGAGTGCCGGTGCCAAAAGCGGGAAGATCGTTGTCGAGGCAACCGATATCTCCAAAAGCTATGCGGATACGGGGGGTACGAAGAAGACCATCCTCCATAAATTCTCCACCAAGATCATGCGCGGCGATCGTGTGGGCATTATCGGCGCCAATGGCAGCGGCAAGACCACCTTGCTGAAAATTCTGATGGGTGAGCTGGAGCCTAGCACCGGCGAGGTCACACTCGGCACCAATTTAACGCCGGCCATTTTCGATCAGCACCGCGACAGCCTTGATCCCGACATGAGCCTGTGGGATACGCTCGCCGATCCCGGCAGCGGGCAGTTGCTGGTGCGCGGCGAGGTACGGCATGTGGTGGCCTATTTACGCGATTTCCTGTTCGAGGATAGACAGGCCAAAAGCCCGGTAAGGTCACTCTCAGGCGGGGAGAAAAACCGTCTGCTGCTCGCCAAGCTATTGGCGCGGGAGAGTAATCTCCTGATCCTTGACGAGCCGACCAATGACCTTGATATGGAAACCCTTGATCTGTTGCAGGAAATGCTGAGCCAGTATAACGGCACACTGCTGCTGGTTAGTCATGATCGTGAATTCCTCGACCAACTGGTCACCTCGGTCATTGTATTGGAGGAGGGCGTGGTGCCCGCCGAATATGTCGGTGGCTACAATGATTATCTCCGTCAACGCAAGCAGGAAACCAAAAAAGCGGCCAAAGCCTCCACCACCAAATCCGTGCCTCAAAAAACCAGAGGCAGCCGCCTGAAGCTCACCTACAAGGACCAACGCGACCTTGACCGTCTGCCCGCCGAAATCGAAAAACTGGAAGCCGAGATCGCGGCCCTAGAGCGCCACCTTGCTGATCCCGAGTTATTTACGAAAAAACCCGATCTCTTCAATACGAAAGTCGCGACACTCAAGGATCATCAGGTTCTAAAAGAATCCTACGAAGACCGCTGGCTGGAGCTGGAGATTATGCAGGAAGGGATCACCACCGGCTGATCTATTTACAGATTCAATCAACCGATTAATGCTTTTTTATTCTTGGTGTTCTGATGACGATTGTCACGCCCTTTATCGGTGAAGGCATCCCTATGAACCTTTTCGACAAGGACAGTATGTTCTCAGTTATTTTCTTCGCAATTATGAGTATCGCCGGTATTGTTCAGTTTATTTTGCTTTTCTCCCCCTCTGCGCGCCGTTGGATCAATCGGGAGCCTGAGGAGCCGGGTGTCGTTAAGGACGCTGTCCCGACATAATTATCCCGCCATATCTTTCCTTTTCCCCTTTCCTGTGGCTTAATTCTGAAAAGCAGGAAAGGATCGACACAATGTCCCAGCGAGCCGCCGCCAAAGCCCCTGATTATCTAAACCCATCCGTGCCGCCGGGTTTACCGGTGCTGGAGATGCCGGTGATTGTAGCGACGGAGGCGAGCCTTGCGGGTTATGGGGCACTTGTGGACAATCCGAAGGACTATCCGATTGAAATTGTCACGTGGCCTGCGGCGGGATCGCGCGGGGTCGATGAAGGCACCGGCAATCAGGGCGGTATTGCCGAAGGGATTTTTGAGTTCTGGTGGAAAGGCGATGTGCTCTGGGGGCGCAATAATGCGGTCGAGGATACTTATGTCATGGGCTGGAGCTGTGATCCCAATGACGCTAATGAGGAGAATGCTGCTGCTCGCCGCGACCAGGTCTTTCTCTGGCATGCCAATTATCACCCTGATGGTGGCCAGTTATTCCATTCAACAGATGGCACGCCGTTTATGGTACCGCTGGCCTTGCCTGGCGACGATGTAAAACCGTCGGACTTTATCTGCTTTTATTGCGATGGCACCCGCGGCGTTTATATCCATCCCAATATCTGGCATGAAGGCGTTTTCCCCATCGGCGACGGCGGGCGGTTTTATGATCGGCAGGGCAAAGTCCATGCGCGGGTCTCGGTCAATTTCGCCGAGGAATTTGGCACCCTGCTGCGGGCGCCTTTGGTCATTCCTGGCCGGTAATTACGCCCGGCCCTGCCGTCTTTCCCGGTAGAGGATATAGAGCCCGCTGGCGACGATGATTGAGGCATCAACAATAGTCAGATTATCGGGGAAGTCGCCAAAGGCAAAATAGCCGAAAACAATGGTCCAGATCAGCTGCGTATATTGGAACGGCGCGGCGGTGGACGCGGTGGTATAGGTAAAGGCGCGGATCATGATAAAATGACTGACCCCGCCAATCAGGCCGATCAGTGCCAGCATAAGCCATCCCATTAAGTCCGGCGTCACCCAGAAAAAGGGCACGACGGCACTCATAACGACGCTGCCGACAAGGGCGGTATAGAAAAGGGTGGTGACGGAACTATCAAGGCCTGCCAGAAACCGCGTCGCGATCTGATAAAGCGAATAGAAAACCGAGGTGCCAAGCACCAGCAGCAGCGCCGGGTGGGCCTCGGTCATGCCGGGACGGAGAATGACCATGGCACCGGCAAAGCCAACGGCAACTGCCACCCAGCGGCGAAAACTGATCTTTTCTTTCAGTAATATCACAGAGAAAAAGATGACGAAAAGTGGTGCGGTGGTTGAGACAGCTCCGGCATCGCCAAGCGGCACATATTTAAGTGCCGTGAAGAAGCAGATGGTGGCACCCAGCAGTAACATCGACCGGACGATCTGTATTTTAAGGCGGCTGGTCTTAATCAGTTTAAGCCCTTGCGAGGGCAGTAAAATCAGGGTCATCAGCAGGGTATGAAAGAAATACCGCGCCCAGACCACCTGCATCGGCGGATAGGTCTCTGCCGCATACTTGACGATTGTGTCCATGACCACAAACAGAAAGATCGCCGAGCAGAATAGGAAAACCCCGCGATAGGAAGATTGCGGGGTGGTCAGGCTTGTAGGTGCAGACATTCTCGTGCCGTTCTTTTTATTATTGAAGTGTAAGGATCGACCTGTTGGCAAGGCATGTCAAGCACTGGGGATGCGGTTGAGGTGAATTTATTTTTTGGACTTTCTATTTATCTCTCAATTGGTTAGCCTATTAACCATGACTGAAGCTTTATTGTATAAACAAGATGAGGGCGTTGTAACCCTCACGATCAATCGGCCGGAGGAGCGTAATGCCCTCTCCGATGATATCATCTTCAATGCCTTTTTAGAGGCGGCGGACCGTATTAACACCGACAACGCAGTGCGCTGCGTAATCCTGACGGGCGCGGGGCGGGCCTTTTCCGCCGGCGGCAATGTCAAACATATGCGCGACAAGGAAGGGATGTTTGCGGGTTCTCCTACTGAGCTTCGCCAGTCCTATCGGCAGGGCATTCAGAAAATTCCGCTGGCTTTTTATAATCTGGAAGTGCCGACCATTGCCGCCGTCAATGGCGCGGCGGTTGGTGCCGGATTTGATCTCGCCTGCATGTGCGATATCCGCATCGCCGGTGCGTCGGCGCGTTTTGCCGAAAGTTTTGTCCGCCTCGGGATTATTCCGGGTGATGGCGGCGCCTGGTTCCTGCCGCGCACCATCAGCCGCAGCCGTGCTGCCGAAATGACCTTCACCGGAGAGATGATTGACGCCGAGACCGCCCTTGAGTGGGGATTGGTGTCGCGCGTTGTCGCTGACGACGAGTTGATGGCCTCTGCCCGCGATCTCGCCCGCAGGATTGCCGTAAATCCGCCGCACTCTTTGCGTATGGCTAAGAAACTGCTGCGAGAGGGAGAGCATATGAGGCTCGATAGCTTGCTGGAAATGTCAGCGGCATTTCAGGCGCTCTCTCATCATACCAAGGATCATGGCGAGGCCATCGACGCGTTTTTTGAAAAACGGGAGGGAAAATTCAAGGGTGAGTGATGTTCTGATGATATTGCGAGGGGCGCAGACCATGAGTTGGCTTGCGGATCAATCCTATACAATCGGCATCGAGGCCCCGGCCAGTTATGCGCAAGGCCGGTCCGGCAGCTTTTTGAAGCTGGATCCGGAAACCTTGGTGATAAAAGGCAAAAGACTTGCTAAAAAAGTCGAGAAGGAATGGACTAAATCCATTCCTGACGGCGTCGTCCTTCATAAATTGAACGAGGATGAGCAAAAAAGTGTCAGCGACCTGGTCCGGCATTTATCCTGAGCTGAGATGCCCACCTCCGACAGTACCCTTGAGCAACTTTTAGAGAAAATACGCAGTTGCGATATTTGCGCCGCGCATCTCCCGCTTGGGCCACGGCCCGTTCTTGTTGCCGACAGAGCTGCACCCATTCTAATTGCCGGGCAAGCACCGGGGACCAAAGTTCACGAAAGCGGAATTCCGTGGGATGATCCGTCTGGGGATCGCTTGCGCGACTGGCTCGGTGTGACAAAAGATGTTTTTTATAATCCGAAGAACTTCGCCATTATCCCGCAGGGTTTTTGTTATCCGGGGAAAATCGATAAAGGGGGCGACGCCCCGCCGCGGCCGGAATGCGCCGCCACCTGGCACCCGGCTCTAATTCCGATGCTGGACAATGTGGAGCTGACCGTCGCTGCGGGGCAATATGCCCTTGCCTATCATTTAAAAGGCCTCAAGAAGAAGACCCTCACGGAAACCGTCCGTTGCTATCAGGACTATGGCCCCAAAATCCTGCCGCTGCCGCATCCAAGTTGGCGGGTAGTGGGCTGGATGAAGAAAAACGCGTGGTATGAAGCGGAAGTCGTGCCATATTTGCAGATGCGGGTACGCGATTTATTGGTAAGATAAGGGCAGCAGCGGATGATGTTGGGATATAGAGGTGTTTTTTCCATCCTGCTGATTTTGGTGGTGACGGCCTGCTCGCCGGTTGTACAGCAAGCGAGAGACGAGCGTCCGACACCGGTTCTTAATCAGACCAGCCTAATTTCCTTCGATGGTACCAAATTGCCGTTAAAAACCTGGTCGACGGAGGGCAAGCCCGCTGCCGTTATCCTCGCCCTGCACGGGATCAATGATTACAGCAATGCCTATGCCTTTCCCGCAAGCTGGTGGAGGGGGCAGGGCATTACCACCATTGCCTATGATCAGCGCGGCTATGGCGAGACAGAGCAGACCGGCGTTTGGCCGGGGCAGGAGCTTCTGGTCAGGGATCTGGCGACATTGGTGACGGCGGCCCGCGTAAAATATCCAGATATTCCGATTTATCTCCTGGGAGAGAGCATGGGCGGGGCCGTGGTGATGACAGCGGTGACGACCGCCGATTTTCCAGAGATCGACGGTATTATTCTGTCCGCCCCGGCGGTTTGGGGCTGGCAAAGCCTCAACGTCTTCTACAAGACAGTCCTCTGGACGGCGGCCCATACGGCCCCTTCCGTAAAATTGACGGGGCGGGGCCTTGGCGTTCAGGCATCGGATAATATTTCCATGCTCCGTAACCTTGGAGCCGATCCGCTGTTTATCAAGGGAACCCGGATCGATGCTCTCTATGGCCTTGTGGGCATTATGGATAGCGCTTATCAGGCGTCAGAAAAGATCCCGGTACCGGCCCTGTTGCTTTACGGCGCCAAAGATGAGCTGGTCCCCCGCGCCTCGGTCGAGGAAGTGGTTGCCCGGCTCCCTGACGGCGTCGATATTGTCCTTTATCAGGAAGGCTGGCATATGCTGATGCGTGATGTGCAGGGGCCACTGGTCTGGCAGGATATCGCCGACTGGATAAAAAAGCGTGAATTGCCATCGGGTAATAAGGTTGCAAAATTACCGCTGTTCCCGGAGGAAAAGTAAATCCACCCGGTTAAATACTGTTGACCGAAATGCACTAATAACGATACTTGAATTCGTAATTATTCAATTAAATAGTGAGATTTTCGATGAGAGTACTATTAGCGTTTTTTGCC
>NVRR01000169.1 GCA_002732675.1 Sneathiella sp.
GACCTTGGTCACGGAAAGTGCGACGGATACAACTTATTCCGCTGGCGGTGTTCAGGTCCACCCAAAAGCCCAGATCGATCAGCGCGGCCTGGTGACTGGTTCAGATACTGATACACATATGGCCATTGCGGGCGACGGTTTCTTTGTTGTCCATACACTTCCCGATCCAACAGGATCAGGCAATTACATCTATACACGAGCCGGTACGTTTGAGCCGGATGCCGCGGGTCTCCTGCGCAATGCACAAGGATACTATCTGCAAGGTTGGGAAATTGACGCAAACGGTAATATTCCGGCCAACCAATCTGACCTTGGCGCCTTATCGGCCGTTAATATAACGGGGCTTACGGGTAATGCAGAATCTACGTCCCTTATTAACCTGAAAGCTAATCTTTCTTCAGATCAAACAACATTTGGCGCCGGGTATGTCGCGGGTGATATGGCGAACGGCACCACGACCCCGCATTTCGTTCGGTCTTTCCAGGTTTATGACACCATGGGCTCATCCCATAGTGTCACTTTCAACTTCCTCCGCACAGGAACAGGGGTGACGCCGAACGAATGGACGGTTGAAGTCACCGCCGATACGGACGGTGACGGGGATGAAGATTTACTGACGTCACAGGTTGTGGCCTTTAATTCGGACGGCGCCCTGGATATGAGTAGCTCAACACTGACAAATGCGCTGACGATCCCGTGGGCCGCAACAATGGGCATTGGCACGCCTCAAAACATTGTTCTGAATTTCGGCTCAGACGGACAATCCGATGGGTTTACGCAGTCTGCTGCCGCCACTGAGCTGGTGTCTTCAGAGGTTAATGGCGCGGTGTTCGGTGCGTTTGACTCTGTTTTCATCGATGAAGAAGGAACCGTGATCGCCAAGTTCGACAACGGAACGTCAAAAGAAATCTATAAAATTCCGATTGCGACCTTTGCAAACCCCAACGGTCTTCGCAATCGGGATGGGAACTCCTATGACGAGACACCGGATAGTGGCGCATTCACATTGCGCGAAGCCACACTTGGCGGGGCCGGCAGGATCATCTCTTCTGCTACCGAAGCCTCGACGGTGGATATTGCTGAGGAATTCACCCGGATGATTGTCACCCAGCGGTCTTATTCGGCAGCCGGTAAAATCATCACCACGGCGGATGAAATGCTGGAAGAGCTGATCCGCCTGAAACGATAACAAATAGAACCTCCTAAAACCTGACCTTCATGGCGGAAAAACAAGCTTTCGCCATGAAGACAAAATTAACCAAGACCTTTAGCGGTTTGTTAAATCGATACAGCTATCATCCTAACTCTAGACAAAAGTGTAATGAGGTAATGTAAGCATGCAGTCGCATATGGACCGCAAAGTTCACCGGATAATAGGCTTGGATGGTCAGCCAATGACAGTCCATGATCTACCGCCAAAAGATACCAAGAGGTGGGTCATCAGACGTAAGGCTGAAGTCGTCGCTGCTGTTCGCGGTGGATTGATCAGCCTGGATGATGCCTGCAATCGGTATACGCTATCGGTTGAGGAATTTTTATCCTGGCAGAAAGCCATCGACAAACACGGTCTTCCGGGATTGCGGACAACCCGCATCCAGGAATATCGGCCCGGTGATCCAATGCATCGAAATGATTAAGTAAAACAATTTCTTTTAGTGATTATGAGCAAGCCCGGCGGTTTCGTCGGGCTTTTTCGTTGCACGCCTCTCTGGCACAGCCCGCCTCCGTTTTGCGACGGCACGCGTCCGCCGAATTTCGGCTAGGCAATTAATTCCGCTAACTGGGCAATATTTGCCGACTGTTAACCTCTTGTTTATCTCCTCGTCGTATTTTCCTTACACAGACAGAAAAATTTTACGCGTTTTTTATGATAAATGTAGGTGCCTGCCGTGAACGGAATTAGTCAGCTTCTTCAAAGCCTGGGATCAGTCAGATTAATTATTCTTGGTGTCGTTGGCGTCGGATTAATTGCGCTCATCATGATGATGGCAACGCGGATCAGCGCTCCCGACTACGCCCTGCTTTATGGTGGGCTTGAGCCCTCCGACAGCGCCGCCATTGTGACCCGTCTTGACGCAGACAAGATCCCCTATCAAATAAAAAATGATGGCCGGAATATCCTGGTGCCTCAGGATCAGGTGGCCCGCCTTCGCCTCAGCATGGCAGAGGCAGGCGTACCAAATGGGGGATCAGTCGGCTATGAAATTTTTGACAGCTCCGATACTTTTGACACAACAAGCTTCGTTCAGAATGTGAATTATATTCGTGCCCTGGAAGGGGAACTTTCCCGCACCATCCGCGCCCTCAAGAATGTCTCCGCCGTGCGCATCCATCTGGTTTTGCCAAAGCGCGAAGTCTTCAGTCGCGACAAACGGGAGGCCAGCGCCTCTATTGTGCTTAAACTCCGCGGTCGGGGTCGCCTGACCGATGAGCAAATCTCGGCCATTCAGCATCTAACAGCTGCCGCCGTCCCGTCCCTGACACCTGCGCATATTTCCATTGTTGATGAAAATGGCAACCTTCTCGCCCGCGGCGACGGACAGGACACACCGGGCACCGGTGGTGCCTCACAAACCGACTTTATGCGGGTGACGTATGAGACGCGGTTGAAAGAACAAATCGAGCAGTTACTGGAAAAATCTCTGGGCGTCGGAAATGTCCGCGCCGAGGTGAGCGCCATCATGGACTTTGACCAGCGAACCATTCATTCAGAAACCTATGATCCAGACAGTCAGGTTGTTCGGTCCACACAATCGGTGGAAGAATCCAGCACGGCAAATGAAGGGCTCTCTGCTGAAGGTGCCGTCAGTGTTGCTAATAATCTGCCCGAGGCCGACGCCAATATCGGTGACAACAGCACATCAGAAAATGCGTCATCACGGACCGAAGAAACCGTCAATTACGAAATTTCGAAAACCATCACGACGGAAACACGCAAGTCCGGTCTGGTCCGCCGCTTGACGGTGGCCGTCCTGTTAAATGGCCGCACTGAAACCGCAGATGACGGCACCCTAACCTATCAGCCGTTAGAAGAAACGGCGCTTTTGCAGGTCGGACGGCTCGTCAAATCCGCCATCGGATTTGATGAAGAACGCGGCGACGTTGTCGAAGTCGTCAATATGCAATTTGTGCGAACCATCGAAGATTTTTCGGATGAAGAAGTTGTCTCGGACGAGATCTTCATGGGCCTGAACAAAGCCGATCTTTTCAAAATGGGAGAGATGGGCGTATTGGTGGTCGTCGCCCTGCTTGCTCTGCTCCTCGTTGTCCGGCCATTGCTTAATCGTGCCCTCACTGCGGGCGGCGGTGTTCCGGCGCTTGCGGGTCCAGGCGGCGTTGCGGTCGCCGGGGCGATCGGCAGCGGGGCCGCTGCGCAAGGTGGCACGCCGGGTCAGCAGGCGATCACATCTCAAACCTTAAACGAAGTAGATAGTACGATTGATCTCGACCAGGTTGACGGTCAGGTCAAGACATCTGCGCTCAATAAAGTCAGCGAAATTGTTGACAAACACCCAGACGAAGCCATCGCCATTCTTCGTAGCTGGCTCTATCAAGACGCGTAAGGGAACCAGGTCAAATGAACATTTCAGATCCAAAAAATCTCTCTGGGCCCGATAAAGCTGCCGTTATGATGTTGGCGCTTGGCGACGAGCATTCCAAGGAATTGTGGTCCCGCCTTGATGAAGAAGAGATCAAGGAGATTTCGCAAGCCATGTCAAACCTCGGAGCAATCGCTTCGGAGGCGATGGAATCCCTGTTCGTGGAATTTGCCAGCAAAATCTCGGCGACCGGGAATATTGTTGGCTCCTATGAAGCAACGGAGCGGCTGCTGATGAAAACACTTTCCGGGGATCGCGTCGAAAATATCATGGAAGAAATCCGCGGGCCCGCCGGTCGGACCATGTGGGACAAGCTCGCGAACGTCAACGAACAGGTTCTCGCCAATTACTTGAAAAATGAATATCCGCAAACCGTTGCGGTGGTCATGAGCAAGATAAGCTCCACTCACGCGGCGAAGGTGCTGGCGACATTGCCCGAAGACTTCTCGCTGGAAGTCGTCAACAGAATGCTGCAAATGGAATCGGTGCAGAAAGAAGTCCTGGATAAAATCGAAGACACCTTGCGTAGCGAATTTATGAGTAACCTCGCCAAATCCAACAAGCGCGACAGCCATGAAATGATGGCAGAAATCTTCAACAACTTTGATCGCAATACCGAAGGACGGTTTATCTTGGCGCTGGAAGAAAGAAACCGCGACTCGGCGGAGAAGATCAAGGCCCTGATGTTTACCTTCGAAGACCTTCTCAAGCTGGACCCCGCGGGCGTTCAGACGCTGCTTCGGAAGGTCGATAAGGAGCGCCTGGGTATGTGCATGAAAGGCGCGTCCGACAGTCTGCGCGATCTTTTTTTCACCAATATGTCAGAACGGGCCGCCAAAATTCTGCGCGAAGATATGGAAGCCATGGGTCCGGTCCGCTTGAAAGACGTGGATGAAGCGCAAATGGAAATCGTCAATATTGCCAAAGAACTGGCAGATAGTGGCGAGATCTTGCTGGCCGATGGTGGCGGCGATGATGAGCTAGTTTACTAGGATGCAATTGGCAATGACAACAAGTAACAAATTTATGTTCGACACCGAATTTAGCTCCGACGACCTCGTCGGTGGCACTGGCGGGAGTGCAACATCCGGCCAGACCGCCGTCTATTCAGAAGTACAAATGGACGAGATAAAAGCCCAGGCTTTTGAAGAGGGCCTCAGAAGCGGAAATGCCCAGTCTACAGAGAACGCGGAGGCATCTGTTGCCAAATCGATGGAAAGTCTGAGCGTCCAGTTGCAGGAGCTGGTCAGCAATCATGGCACGCAGATACAAGCGATTAAGCAAGACGCAGCCACGCTGGCGATGACAGTTGCCGGGAAAATTGCTCCGGCACTGATCCAGATGGCACCGCAGGCAGAAGTGAGCAAGCTTATTGAAGACAGCCTTGCTGAATTACATAACGAACCGCGCATTGTTGTCCGGGCCAGCGAAGAGAATTGTGAGGCTCTTCGCGAAAAGATCGACGGCATGGCAGCGCGCGCCGGATTTCAGGGCAACATCATTATGCTGCCCGATCCGAACCTGCTGGCAAGTGACTGCCGGATTGAATGGGCCGATGGCGGCGTCGAGCGGAAAATTGAAGATATTCAGCAAAAAATAAACGGAATTATCAGCAGGTTTGCCCATCCCAACGGGACGGCAGACAGCTAAATCACAGATTAAAAAGGTCAGCGCCGATCTGACCAATTGAAGGAGAAGACACGTGGCGGAAGATGAAAATTTAGAACTTGAAGAGCTCAGTGAAACCGTCGAGGCGGAAGGTCAGCCAGACCCCCAGGCGGACGCGGCGTCGACAGATGTCGCCGTTGACTCCGGCTCGGAAGACGGTACAGAAATCGCCAGAACGGCTGCTGATCTGGAATCGGTTTTTGACATTCCCGTGCATGTCTCTGCGGTGCTGGGAAAATCGCGCATGCAGGTGAGCCAGCTTCTGAAACTGGGGCGTGGCGCGGTGGTCGAGCTCGACCGCAAAGTCGGTGAAGCCATCGATATTTACGTCAACAACCGTCTTGTCGCGCGCGGCGAGGTGGTGGTTGTCGAAGACCGTCTCGGTGTCACCATGACGGAAATTATCAAGTCTGATCGACGTTAAGGGCGGGTAGCGCTGTGACTAAAATAGATTTCGCAACAATCTTTGGCCTGTTTGGCGGTTTTTCGGTGATCACCGGCGCCGTTATTCTTGGCGGATCCGTGGGGTCCTTTTTCAATGTGCCGGCCGTTTTGATCGTGCTCGGCGGCACCTTTCTGGTGACCACCGTCAGCTTTTCCATAGGGGAAGTCATCCGGGCGCAAAAACTGATCGGCACCACGCTTTTTGGCCGCAATGACGCCCCGGATCAAGCGGCATATTCCATGCTGGATCTGGCGGAACAATGCCGCGGTAAGGGCGTGCTGCATTTACAAAACCACATGCAGACGCTGGAAGAAGACAGCTTTCAGCGCAAATCCCTACAGCTGGTCGTCGATGGCCTGCCGGCGGAAGAAGTCAATCGCATCCTGCAGAATGATCTGAACGGCATGATTGCCCGTCATAATTCTGGCTCTGGTGTCTTGCGGAAAGCCGCAGAAGTGGCTCCGGCCATGGGCCTGATCGGTACATTGGTGGGCCTTGTCCAGATGCTGAGCAACCTCAACGATCCGACAACAATTGGTCCGGCCATGGCCGTCGCGCTGCTGACAACTTTCTACGGAGCCGTGCTTGCCAATATGTTCTTCAATCCACTGGCGTCGAAACTGGAGCGCAATTCCGCCGAGGAAGTACTGCTCAATCGGGTCTTTATGCTGGGGGCCGCGTCTATTGGACGCCAGGAAAACCCCCGTCGCCTTGAAATGTTAATCAACACACTACTGCCGCCGTCAAACCGCGTTCAGTATTTTAGTTAAGTCTAGTTAGGAGTTCGAGCAAATGAGATTGCTTATAATTGGTTCCCTGAACGGTCAAATCGGCGCGGCAAGTCAAATCGCGATGTCCCGCGGCGCAAAGGTGAGCCAGGTCGATGATATCAATATGGCGCTGGCGTCATTGCGGTCTGGAAAAGGCGCTGACATGGCCATGATCGACGTCCATCTGCCGATCAAGTCGCTTGTCGACAGCCTGGTAGCGGAACGGATCAATCTCCCGATCATTGCCTGCGGCGTCAATACAGATGCGACGACCGCGGCCAACGCCATTCGCGCCGGCGCCAAGGAATTTTTACCGCTGCCCCCCGACCCCGAACTGATCGCGGCGGTTCTGGAGGCGGTTGCCAAGGACGATACCAAACTGATTTTTGCTGATCCGGCGATGAAGGATGTTGTGGCGCTTGCCAAACAGATTGCCCCGTCTTCCGCCTCGGTCCTGATCAGCGGCGAAACCGGCACCGGCAAGGAAGTCATGGCGAGCTATCTGCATACCCACAGCAACC